>DASQIG010000488.1:0-13137 GCA_035631735.1 Burkholderiales bacterium
GCCCCGCAGGTCGCCTACAGGGTCGCGCGACGCAATGGCGCCGAGAATGAAGTCGAGCAGGACGACTGCGACGGTCGGGTCCTTGCCTTCCTGCTCGAGCCGCCTTTTGCGCTGGGTCGCGTCGATCATCGGATGCGGCCGGCCCTTGACGAAGAGCTCCGCGCCCATGTCGAGGAACGTGGTCTCCTGGCTGCGGTTGGCATCTGGCAGCTCACGCGCGGCGTGGAGCGGGGCGTTGGAGTAAACGGGAACGCCCGACCGGCGGAAAATCGCCTGCGCCTGGTAGCAGAGCGTGCCGCCGGCGAAAAGGCCGCGGACGTGGCGCTGGTCGTGGTGCATCTTGCCGATTTCGGCTGCTGCCCTTTCGCGCAGGGTGCGCGCGTCCGTGCGCAGGAAGGCCGGCTCCTTTTCACCCGCTTCGCGAAGCGCGGCGCGCACGGCGTCATCGATGGTGAAGAGGCTCTGCTCTTCTGCGCCGAGCAGGCAACTGACGCAGGGCTTGGTGCACTGGGCGAGCCGCTGGGCCAGCGCTGCGCTCGCAGACGCGCCGGGCGGCTTCGAGAGCACGGCAATCACCTTGGTCTCCGCATCGGCCTCGAGCGCGTCGATGGCGGTGAGCGTGGAGATGCCGCCGATCGCATCCGAGAGGTCCCGGCTGCCGGTGCCGATGCCGTGGGAAATCCCCGAACCTGCGCGGTGCACGAGGCTCGAGAATTCCTGCATCCCGGTGCCGGTCGCACCGACGATGCCGATGGCGCCGCGGCGCACCACGTTCGCAAAGCCGATGCCGGCCCCGGACAGGTAGGCCGTGCCGCAGTCGGGCCCCATGAGAATCAGGCTGCGTTGCCGCGCCTCGCTCTTGAGCGAGCGCTCGTCCTCCACCGAGACGTTGCTCGAAAAGAGGAACACGTGCAAACCGGCCTGCAGCGCCGCACGCGCCTCGCGCGCGGCGTATTCGCCCGGAACCGATATCACGGCCACGCTGCAATCCGGCCGGGCGGCGACCGCCTCGGCGATCGAGCGCGGCTCGGGCGCTGGCGCGCCGTCCGCCGTTGAGCCGCGGGCGAAGTACCCATCAGCGCTGGCAATCACGGCATCGACTGCGGGCTCTTCGCCTTCGAGCGCCAGCACGAGATCGTTCGGGCCGGCCGCGGCGAACTCCCTGTCGCGCCCTTGGTCGCCATAGCCCATCCCGATGAGGAGTCTTCGGTTAGCGTCGGTAGCGAGAAGCGCCGACGCATCGCGGATGCCGGGCAGCGACGCGATGCGTCGCGCTACCAGCATCAGGAAAACGGAATCGAGGTATCGATTCTTCCGGACGACGGTTTTCCTTACCAAGGCTATTCCTTGTATTTCTCCCGGAAGCGGGCAAGTGCTTTGGTGAAGCATTCGAAGGGCGGGCGCACGATGCCGCCGCCGATGATGCCGTGCCCCGGTTCCCGGTGCGCGATCGCCGTGTCGATGACCGGCACGACGTTGGTCTGGACGACCTTGCGGATGTCGATGCCGACAGCCGTGCCCTGGAAGTCGAGCGCGGGCAGGAGGTAGTCGGGGCTCGTGCCGACCGAAATCGCGCGCATCTCGCGGCTGTACGCGAGGGCCTGCGAGGCCGTCCCGCCGGTGAAGGTCAGGATGCCTGGCGCGCCGCCGATGACGAAGCCGCCCCAGCCCACCGTCTCGGTGATCGCCGAGTCGCCGATGTCACGCCCGGCGTCGGCGTCTTTCCAGCCGGGAAGGAAGAGGCCCTGCACTCCTGGCGAGGGCGCCGTGAACCACTCGCCGTCGAGCCCGCTCACCTGGATCCCGAAGTCCGTGCCGTTGCGAGCCATCGCGGTAACCACGGTGCTGGCATCGATGCCCCGCACGGCATCCATTGCCGCCTTGGCGGCGGCCATGGAGAGCCCGAGGAACAGGAATGGGTGGTTGCCGACGTAGTACAGCGTGTCGATGACGTGTTCCTTCGGCCGGCCGCAATCGACGAGCACGGGAGCGACAGCGTTGGCGAAGATGCTGGAGGACGCGACGACCCGGTTGTGCATCTCATCGCCCATCTGCAGCGCACGCGCAACAAGGGGCTTGAGTGGCACGCCGCCCATCTTGCGCACCGCCGCGCGCAGCGACGGTCCCCAGACGTCGCGCCACTTCTCGAGGCCGGCGAGCGCGTCCTTCGAGTAGTCGCCGAACTGCTGGAAGCTCTCGACCTGGCGGCACTGCGCGCGGTTGCCGAACGCGCGGTTTTCCACGACCCAGACCCACATGTTGCTCGTGATGGTGCCGGCCATCGGCCCGACCGTGCGGTGGTGGTGATTGGGCTCGAGCGCGACTTCGCCGCCGGCCAGCATGCGCTCTGCCTGCGCGCCGTCCTTCGCCCACCCCTCGAAGAGACACATGCCGATCGCGGCGCCGCGCTGCGCGCCGCACATGCGCTGCCAGGTGATCGGCGGCCCCGAGTGCAGGATCAGCCGATCGCGCATGCCGGGAACCACTTCCGCGGCCGGCGCCACGTCCACGAGCACCGGATCGGCCGCGACGATGCGGCGCAGCGCTTCCCCGTTTGCCGCGTTGATGCGCTCTTTGAGTGCCATGATCAGTGCACCTTTCCGATAACACCTTCGACATACCAGTTCAGGCGGCCCATCTGGTCCGCGCCCACCGTTGCGTTCGGCGGCAGCGCGAGGTTGCCGCGGTTGTCCTTCAAGGGACCGCTGAACGGATTGAAGCCTTCGGCGACCGCTGCCGCGGCCTTGTTCACCGCGGCCTGCACTTCGGCCGGCACCGCCGCGCCGAAAGGAGCGACCACCACCATCTGCCCAAGGCCCTGATAGACGGCTTCGCCGTGAAAGCGGCCCGCCATCACTCTTTTCGCCGTCTCGGTGAGGAACGGCTTCCAGTCGAAGCCGAGGCCGGTGATCCATCCTTTGGGCGCCAGCGCGCGCGCCTCGATCGACTGGAAGCCGATCGACATCCCGCCGCGCGCCTCTACCGCCCGGATGATGGTCGCCGGCGAGTCAACGTGCATCGACACGACGTCGCAGCCCTGGTCGAGCAGCGCGTTGGCGGCCGCCGCTTCCTTCGCCTTGTCTGACCAGCCGCCGGTGACGACGACGATGGTCTGCGCCTTCGGGTTGATCGAATGCGCGCCCATCTGGAAGCCATTCACATTGCCGAGCGAATAACCGATCGGCACCCCGATGACGAAGCCGAGCTTGTTAGTCCTGGTCATTCGGCCCGCCGCGACGCCCATTGCGTACATCGCGCGCTGCGTCTGGCCGAAGAAGACGCCAAAATTGCCGGTGGTATCGCCGTCGCCGGCGAACTCGAAGGCGACGTCGCGATGCCGCGCGGCGACCTTGCGAGCCGCGTCGTAGTAGCCGAAGCTCGTCGGGATCACGAGCTTCGCGCCCTGGCGCACGAGGCCCTCCATCACGCTCTCGACCTCGCCGCTCTCCGGCACATTCTCCGCCTCGAGCAGCTTGACGCCCGGCAGCTGCTTCTCGATTTGCGTGAGCGCATCGTGGAACGAACGGTTATAGCCGTAATCGTTGACGCTGCCGACGTAGACGGCGCCGATGACGAGCCCATCGGCTGCGAATGCGGCCGCGCATGCAGCCGCGAGGATGAGAACGATGGCGCGCAAGAGGTGCTTCATGGTTGTCTCCGGAATCAGGTTGAGCCGTAGAACGTCCTGCCGAGGCTCGCCGGTGCGGCGAGCCGCCGCGCGCCGCCCCAGGCGAGGAGCACTGCGATCGTGAAGAGATAAGGCGACATCTGCAGCACGAACGGCGAGATGAGCGAGCCGCGCGCCTCGAGCTGCAGCTCGAGCGCCTCCGCACCGCCAAAGAGCAGGGCGCCGGCGATGGCGCGCAACGGATGCCATTTCGAGAAGATGACTAGCGCGATGGCGATGAAGCCGCGCCCGGCGGTCATGTACTCTGCCCACGTCAGGGTGAGCGAGAGCGAAAGCTGCGCACCGGCCAGGCCGCCGAGCAGGCCGCCGAGGAGAAGCACCACGTATTGAAAACGCGCTGGGTCGCGACCGGAGGCGTACGCCACGGCCGGGTTCTCGCCTACCGCCCGCACGCCAAGGCCCCAGCGCGTGCGAAAGAGCGCCCACCAGACCGCGAGGGCCACCGGGACGGCTAGCCAGGTCAGGATGTCGTAGTTAAAGAGCGTGGTCGCCTTCACCCAATCGAGATCGGCGAGCCACGACGGACGCCACTTCGGCAGGCCGGCGATAACGGCGCCGATGTAAGGCGCACCGACGAGCGCGCTCACGCCGAAGCCGAAGAACATCATGACGAGGCCGCTCGCGAGCTGATTGGCCTTGCGCGTTACGACGAGCCAGCCGAAAAGCAGGTTGGTCGCGGCTCCCGCGAGCGCCGCCGCGCCAAGCCCGAGCCACGCGTTTCCCGACGCCGCGGCCAGCGCGAAGCCGACCGAGGCCCCGACCAGCAGCACGCCTTCGAGGCCGAGGTTGACGATGCCCGAGCGCTGCACCAGCGTCTCGCCGAGCGTCGCGTAGAGGAGCGAGGTGCCCGAAAGAATAGCGCCCGCGAGCAGGCTAATGATGAGCGGCGTCGTCGTCATTTCGTGCGCCTCGCCAGCACAACGAAGAGGATCGTCGCGAGGAGGATGTTGACCACGGCATACGGCAGGCCCTGCGAAATCTGCAGCGTGTCGCCCGCCGAGGTGATGATCGCAAAGAGGAAGGCCATGAAGAGAATGCCGAGCGGCCGGCCGCCCGCGAGCCAGGCAATGAGGAAGCCGGTGAATCCATATCCGGGCGAGAGGCTCTGCCGCAGCCGACCGGCGATGCCCATCGCCTCGCTCATGCCGGCGAGGCCGGCGAAGCCGCCGCCGATGGCGAGCGCCGCGACGATCCAGAGTGGCACCGCGATGCCAAGGCGCCTCGCCGCTTCCGGGTTGCCGCCGACAGCCCGCATCGCGAGCCCCCAGCGCGTGCGCTCCATAAGCAACCAGTACAGGGCGAGCGCCGCGAGCGCGATGAGCAAGCCCGCATGCACGCGGGTGCCGAAGAAGGACGGCAGCAATGCCGCTTCGGGGTAGCGCGCCGATTGCGGATAAGCGGAGTTCTCCGCGGTGCGCCACGGACCGAAGACGAAGTAGCCGACGATGAGCGGCGCGACGTAATTGAGCAGCAGCGTCGTGACTGTTTCGTTGACCAGATTCGCCGCCCGCAGCAGGGCGGGGATCGCCCCCCAGAGCGCACCGCCGAGGAATCCCATGCACACGACGAACGGCAGCAGCAGCCACGCTGGCGCGTTGGGGAAGAGGAAGGCGCCGGCGGTCGCCGTGAAGGCGCCCATGAAAAGCTGGCCTTCGCCGCCGACGTTGATGAGTCCGAGCCGCGCCGGCAACGCCACCGCGACCGCTGCGAGGAGTAGCGGTGTCATCCGCACGAGCAGCTCCGAGAAGCCGTAGGCGCTCGCGAGCGTGTGGCGGAACGTATCGGCGTAGGCCTGCAGGGGATTCTTGCCGGCCACGAGAAGAACCGCGGCGAAAACCGCCAGCGCGATGGCGGTGATTGCGCCGAAACGCGCAGTGGCGCGAGCGGCATCTGACTTGCGCCGCACGGCGCCCAGCACGGCCTCAGACACTGGCGGACGCCCTTGCGCCGGTCATGAGCAAGCCCACCTGTTCCGCGGTCCACGCGCCGCGCCGGAACTCGCCGACGATTGCGCCCTGGAAAAGCACGAGCAGCCGGTCGGCCATTTCCGCGAGCTCCTCGAGGTCCTCCGAGATGAGCAGCACGCCGCTGCCGGCCGCGCAAGCGCGCCGCAGCAGGTCGCGTACGGATGCGGCGCTTCGCACGTCGAGCCCGCGCGTCGGGTAGAGCGCGAGAATGAGGCGCGGCTGGTGCGCCATTTCCCGCGCGATCACCACGCGCTGCAGATTGCCGCCGGAGAGCGTCGCCATCGGGGCCTGCAGCGCCGGCATCGGGAAGGCGAGCGCGCGGAACGACTTCTCCATCGTGGATTGCAGGCGGGGCCAATCGAGGCCGGTCCCACGGTGGTAGAGCCGGCCGGTGCCGAGCACGAGGTTCTCGCGCACCGACATTCCCGCCACGGCCGCCATGCCGAGCGGGTCTTCCGGTATGAACGCGAGCCCGTTTTCCCGCATGCGCGCGATCGACCACGCTGATGCATCGTCGCCGCAGAAGCGCTTCACTCCCATGGTGAGCCGCCGCAGGCCGAGCACCAGGTCGCCGAGCTCCTTCTGCCCGCTACCGGAAACGCCCGCCACGCCGACGATCTCCCTCGAGCCGACGCGCAGGTCGAGCTTCCGGAGCGCGATCTCGTTGCCCGTGGCGCGCGACGCAGCGCCGCGCAGCTCGAGGATGGCGGGCGCGGTGTCGGTCTGAAGCAGGCGCTCGGCCTCTTGCCGCGGCGCGTGCGCGGCGGGCTCGCCGAACATCATGGTCACGAGGCGCGCCACGTCCACGTCGCGCGCGTCGTAACTTCCGGCGATGCGGCCCTTGCGCATCACGGTGATGCGGTCTGCGCAGCGCATCACCTCCGCCAGCTTGTGGGTGATGAAGAGGATCGCGTAACCCTCAGCCTTTAGTGCCGCGAATACGCGAAACAGCCCGTCGATCTCGTGCGGCGCAAGCACCCGGGTCGGCTCGTCGAAAATCAGTATGCGTGCGTTCGCGAGCAGCAGCTTCAGGATCTCGACCTTCTGCTGGTCGCCGATGGAAAGCTGCCGCACCGGCGCGCCCGGATCGATGCTCAAGCCGAAGCGTTCGCCGAATTCACGAATCCGTGTGCCGACGGCCTCGTCGTCCGGAACGGCGGGGAGATCGGTGAGAAAGAGCTCGATGTTCTCCAGCACGCTGAGCGCCGAGATGAGCATGAAGCTCTGGAAGACCATGCCGACGCCGTGCGAGCGAGCGTCGCGCGGCGAATCGAGCCGCACCGGTTCGCCGCCGAGCAGGATTTGCCCGGAGTCCGGACGGACGAAGCCGTAGAGGATCTTCGATAGCGTGCTCTTGCCGGCGCCGTTCTCGCCGAGCAGCGCGTGGACCTCGCCGCCCTGCAGGCGGAAATCGACGCCGTCGTTCGCCTGCACCGCGCCGTAGCGCTTCGACACGCCGCGCATCTCGACAAGGACGGTGCTAGGCGGCATCGCGCCGTCCGCAGCTGCCCAGCCGCCTAGAAGTGATACTCGGCGCGCACCATCGGCGTCTTCGCGAACGCGCCGGGCCCGGCGCCGTTCGGCCCCGGGATCGTATGGTCGTTGCCGAACTTGTTCTTCCAGTACTGGTACTCGAAGCCGACCTTGAAGGTGCCCCTCGGCCCGAGGCCGAGGCGCCCGAGGTCGTACATGATCTGGCCGTCGAAGTTGGTCTCGGGCTTGGTCTCGGCGCCGAACTCGTTCTTGCCCTTCGAGGCGATGAGGTTCAGGTAGCCCTCGAAAGAAAAGCCGGTGCTGCCGATCGGAATGCCCCAGGCGGTCCAGAGCATCGGGTGCGTCTTGTAGTGGTAGCGGTCGATGCAGTTCGACGGATAGCCCACCGCAGCCGGCGGGAAGGTCGTGCAGGGCGCGTTGCTGTCCCAGACCGCGAGCAGGCTCATATTGACGTAGCCCGGGGTGTCGAACATCACCGCCGGCCCGAGCACGAACATGCGCTTCTTCGAGTTGTAGCCGGCGTCGCTCTTCGTATTCAGGTCGAAGCCCGCCGTGGCGCCGATGCCGCGCACCCAGCCCCAATGGAAATCCTTGTCGGTGATCTTGCCGATGTCGAGCGTGTTGCGATAGAAGACGTACGCTTCGGTCGCTTCGCCCTGGCACTGGAAGTTCTGGCAGTTCGCCGGATCGTTCTTATTCGACATCAGGAAGTCGAGGGTGAAAACGTTGACGCCGTACTTGTAGCCGCTCGAGTGGTTCAGGCCGATGATGTTCTTCGTGATGTCGTTCGGATCGTTGTTGTTCGGTCCGCTATTCACGAACGACTCACGAAACTTCGTGCCGTAGCGGTAGTTGAGGTACGTGTCGCTCCAGTCGGCCGCGCTGGCGCAAGCGGCGCCCAGCGTCAGGCACGCCGCCATCATCGCTGCGGCGAGCGGCTTCCTGGCAGAGCAGCTGGTCATTTCAAATGGCATTTGCCGCGTCGTAGACATTGCAGTTCCCCTATCGAGTCGAAACTGAAATTGACGGTTGTTGATTCGAGCCATTCCAGTATCTGCTCGGCCTGAGAAGAGCTTTTGACCTATGTCAATAGCGCGCTGATTTAGAGAGCCCGGGCTTGGCTCCGCCTTTGGTCAGCGCGCCTTTACAGGTGACCGTGCAGTTTCGCAGCCATGTACGCCGCCGAATTTGTGCCGCTCGCAGTTGCGGCGGCGATTACGTTTGGCCACCAGGCGTACGGCAACACCTAGGCGATCGTCACGTTCGAGGATTACAACGCCGCGCTCCGTATCGCGGCCAGCGCGCTATCCAGATTGATTCCGATACTGACCGTCAGGGACCCGCGCGAAGGGCGCATCGTCGCGGTCGCGGAAGCTCGCCTGGATCTCCGCGACCTTCGCCGCGTTCGTGGCGAGCGCTTCGACGCACTGCGCGTCGAACTTGGCGTGCGCCAGCCGGCGTAGCCAGGCAAACGCCTCGTCGTTGCTCCAGGCGCGCTTGTAGGGCCGCTCGCTCGTCAGCGCGTCGAAGACGTCGGCGACGGCCACGATGCGCGCTTCGAGCGGGATCTGATCGTCGCGCAGTCCGTCGGGATAGCCGCTGCCGTCGACCGCCTCGTGGTGCCACGCCGCGATGTGGCGCAGGAGATCGAGGCCCGCGAGGTGCTCGAGGCCGAAGTTATGCGCGATCGCGTCGATCATCTCAGCGCCGCGCACCGTGTGCTGCTGCATCTCCTTGCGCTCGGAGGCGGTGAGCCGGTCCGGCTTGAGGAGGATGCGGTCGGGCAGCGCGATCTTGCCGATGTCGTGCAGTGGCGCGAATTCGAAGATGCGCTCGATGGCCGCGTCGTCGAGCGCTGCGGCGCCGGTGCGGGCGAGATGCTGCGCGATGAGCCGCGCATAGCGCGCCATGCGCTCGAGGTGAGCACCGGTCTCCGGGTCGCGGAAATGCACCATATCGTACGCCGTCTTGACCGCGGCGGCGAGGACGCGCACCGCGAGCCCGTCTGCCACGACCAGCGCGGCGATGAGGTGCGCGTAGGCGTCGAGCCGCCGCAGCGCCGGCTCGGAGAACGCCCCGGCCGTGCGCGAATTGAAGAACACCAATCCCCAGAAGGAGCCCTCGGAGAGGATGGGAACGGTGTAGCTCGAGCGATGCCCCCCGGCCGCGATGACGACGGTGTGATGCCGCCGGCCGTCGCGGAAGAGCTCGAGGTCGTTTACGACGCGCGGCCGGTGCTGGCGCGCGATCTCGGCGAGCGAGGGCGAGTCGGCAAGGCGCGCCTCGTAGCGCACGAGCGCGTTGCCCTCGCGCGGGCTGGCGAGCAGCGTCTTGAGAACGTCGCTCGCCGGATCGTATGCCGCTACTGCAATGCGGTCGACCAAGTCGAGCTCCGCGCGCAGCGCGCGGTGGATCGCGGCGAGCTTCTCCTCCAGCGGCACGCTCTCGTTGAGCGCGCCGAGCTGGTCGGTATGAGTGAACGTGTTAGGAAACCGTGATGCGCTTCGCCGAGCCGTTGGACTTCTTCGGCAGCGTCAGCGTCAGCACGCCGTCCTTGTACTCGGCATTCGCGCCCTTGGCGTCGACGTCGGTCGGCAGGGTGAAGCTGCGGCTCACCATGCCGTAGCTCCTCTCGCTGTAGACGACCTTCTCGGCTTTCTTCTCTTCCTTCTCCTTCTTCGTCTCGGCGCGCAGCGTGACCTGGTCGTCATCCACGTCGATCTGGATGTCTTCCTTCTTGACGCCGGGAATGTCGGCCTTGATGGTGTAGCCCTTGTCGTCTTCCTTGACGTCGACCTTGATGCTGAGCTCGGTCTCTTGGGGGAATGCGAACGGTCTCACGAAGAAGCCCTTGCCGAAGTCGTTGAACAAGTCCTCGAACGGGTTGTAGCGGGTGATGTTGGCCATACGTTATCTCCTTGGGGGTGGGGGAAAGCCCTCTCATCCTAGGCGACGACATGCGGCGCAATTTGACGCAGGTCAAGGCCCGTGCCGCAGAATCCAGCGCACGAGCAGCCGAGCGTCGTCCTCGCTGATTTCGACCGGATTGGCAGGCATTGCGATGTCGCTCGTCTTGCCTTCCCAATGCCGCTGGTCCGGACCGGCGCCGTGCACGACCACCTGGACGAGCTTCTCTTCGGCGCCGCGCCGGCCGCGATAACGCTGCGCGATGTCGCTCCACGCGGGCGCAGGCGGAGGCACCGCATCGCCCTTGAGGCGCTGCGGCCGCTCGGCGTGGCATAACGTACAGCCGCTTTCGTCCGCGAGCCGCCTCATGCGCTGGTCGGCCGGCGCGCCGTATGCTGAGCTGGCTAACATCAGCATGCAGGTGGCAAGCTTCGACGCTAGTCCGAAATTCATAATGCGGCCTGCGTCGGCTCGCTCGCTTCGCACCGCGCCAGATGTCGCGAGAACCACCGCTCGGCGTGCTGCCCGACGGCGTTGAGTGCGTCTGGCTCGCGATAGAGGTGGCTGCGGCTCGCCACGCGCACAATGCTCGCGGGAGCGCGCATCGCGCGGTACGCCGTTGCGCACCAGTCCGGAACGGCGTCCGCGTTATCGTCGATAAAAAGTGTCGGCGCACGCACCTGCCACAGGCAAGGCAGGGCCGTGTCCGGGCGCCCGCCGCGGCAGACGATGGCGCGCACGCGCTGGGGTGCTCGCGCGGCCGCGCGCAAGACGATTCCGGCGCCAATACCCATGCCGAACAGCCCGACCGGCAGCGCGCGCGTGCGCCGCTCGCGGCCGAGCCAGTGTATGACTTCGACCAAGCGTTCGGCCTGCATCTCGACGTCGAAGACGTTGTGGCGATCGCGCGTTTCGGGTTCTTCCAGCAGATCGACCAGCAGTGTGGCGAAGCCGGCGCTCTCCAGGCGTCGCGCTATGAAGTCGTTCCGCCGCTCCCGCCGGGTAACCCCGCTGCCGTGCACCAGAACCACGACAGCCACGGCGTTGCGCGTCGTGTGCAAATCGCCTTCGAGCGTGAAGCCGCCGGACAGAACATGAACATTGCGAAAAGGTCTCATGCCGTCATTGCACTCTCGCGCGCGTGGCCGCGGTTTGACACAGGTCAAATCCCGCACTGCATCAGCTCATGCGCGAGCAGCCGTGGGGCGCGCTCGCCGGCCTGATGCTCGGGCTGCTACCGGCTCGTCACTGAGCCGCCGTAGGTCCGTCTCGCGAATCGCGCGCGCGCCGGGCTCTGCGAGGTCTGGCGCGCAAGCAGCTCGACGACCTCGTGGTCGGAGACCTGCGGGAAGCGAGCACAAGCGCATTTCGCCCGCGATAGGCGTCGAGCGCCTTCGCGAGGCGTTGCGCCGCCTCGAGCCTTGAATTGAAGATGTGCGCCATCGGCGTCATCGCACGACCAGCACCGGAAGCCTCGAATGCGCAAGCACGCGGCTCGTCTCGCTGCCGATCAGCAGGCCGCCGACGGCGCCGCGCCCGTGAGATGCCATGACGATCGCGTCGCAGCGCGCGCTGCGCGCAGCCTTGAGAATTCCGCGCCATGGCTGCGCGTTGTACACGATCCGGGTGCGGCATGGAACGCCGGCGTCGCGCGCCGCGTGCTCGATGGCGCGAAGTGCTTTATGTGCGACCTTCTCCGTGAGCCTGCGGTATTCGGCGCGTGCGAATGCACTCGCGTTATAGATCGCCCCTTCGGTGTAAAGGCCCGGAACGAATGGCGGCGCGACGTACGCGCCAGTTACGCGCGCGCGCAACAGCCTGGCGAGCCTTACGCCTTCGCGGACGCCTTTGGCGGCGAGCGTCGAGCCGTCGGTCGGTATAAGGATGCGCTCGTACATTGCCGCAGCCTAGGCCCCGGCGGCGCGGGGACTTTGACGCAGGTCAACCAGACCTGTGGAGTAGCTGAGGAGATGGACGCATTGCCCTGCGTAGCGAGCGCAGGCGCCAGACACGCGCGCGACGCTAGCCGCCGTTCAAGCTACGATTTGGCGCCAGAGCATGCCGGCCGTCTCGAGCTGCGCCCGGATCACGTCGGCGCAAGCTCGCCTCACCTGACGTAGCGATTGGCGCTTGACGAGCCGCACGCGCACGTCTGCCAGCTGCGGTTCGCTCAGCGGCGAGCCGATGCGGCTGAGCAGCCAGCAATACGCTTCGCTCACGCCGGCCACCTCGCGCACGAGGGCTTGCGCGATGCGCTCGGCGAGCAGGTTGTAGAGCTTGCCGGTGTGCGTCTGCGGATTCTTGCCGGCGGTCGCCTCCAGGCTCATCGGCCGGTAGGGCGTAATCAGCCCGTTTACCCGGTTGCCTCGACCCACCTGGCCGTCGTCGCCGCCCTCGGCGGAGAGTCCGCTGGCGGTGAGATAGATGCTGTCCGCGGTGTCGCCATCGGCCGCGTTCACCTCGACGTCGACGCTGCCGCCGAACGCGTGACGGCAAAGGCGCGCGAGGCGGGCCTTTTTAGCGCGATAGTCGGCAAGGTCGCGCACGTGGCGGCCGACGAACGCGCAGGCGACGGTGAGGCTCGTTCGGGTACCGGCGCGCACGCCCATCAACTTCACGTCGTCGCCGATCTCCGGGTGCTCGCGCAGCGTGCGCGGCGTGCGTAGCGCGGCATCGACGGCGAGCACTGCGCGCTCCAGGCGATCAAGCGGCGCGAACCCCACGCCGAACGAGGTGTCGTTCGCAAGGGGCACGCGTTCGGCGCCGCGGCGCAGAAAGAGCGAGGCGAGGTCCGGCGAAGCTTCGCCGATGCGCGGCACGATACGCACGTCGCGCTCAGGATCGAGATAGCGCAGATGGCGCGAGATCCATACTCGGCTGAGCTCGACCGCCATCTCGTCAACCGGTACGGTGACGCCCTGGTAGCGCCGCGTGGCGCGGCCGGCGAGCGTGATCTCGATCGGCGTGACGAGCTCGCCGCCGCCGAACGCGGGCCGCGCGGCGCCGGCGATCAGCAGCGCCTTGTCGACGTTGTGATGCAGGATCGCGCCGAAGCGCTCGAGATAGAAGCGCGAGAGGCCG
>DASQIG010000489.1:0-4360 GCA_035631735.1 Burkholderiales bacterium
TCGAAATAATCGCGCCGGTCGCCCACCCGATGCACCACGCGCACCAGCTTCCAGTTCTCGAGCTCGCGCAGGCTGTTGCTGACGTTGGAGCGCGCCACCTGCAGGAGCTCGGCGATCTCCTCGGCGTGCATCGGCCGGCCCGTGAGGAACAGGAGCGCGTGCAGCTGCGCCACCGTGCGGTTCACTCCCCAGCGCCAGCCCATCTCGCCCCAGTGCAGCACGAAGCGCCGGCCGGGTGCGCCCAGCGCTTCGCTCAGGGGGTCTGCAAGCTTGTGTACGGCGGCCATTGACCACAGGCTACTTCCGTCATACATTTCTGTCAAGACAGAACTAACGGAAGGAGCAGGCCATGAGGGTGCTGGTGCTGGGCGGCACGGGCTTCATCGGCCGGCATGTCGCCGCGGCGCTCGCCGCGCGCGGACACGAGGTCTGCATCGGCACGCGGCACCCGGCACGCGCGGCGCGCCGCCTGCCTGCCGCGCTTCGCGCCTGCGAGCTGCGGGAGGTGCACTTCGAGCGGCTCGCGAAGCGCAGCGACTGGCACGTCGTGGTCGCCGGCTGCCACGCCGTCGTCAACGCTGTCGGCATCCTGCGCCCTCGCGGCGCGGCCACCTATGAGCGGGTGCATCACCTGGCGCCTGCGGCGCTCGCGGCCGCGTGCGCACTCGGCGCGCGGCGCCTGGTTCACGTTTCGGCGCTCGGGCTGTCGGATGAAGCCCGCAGCAGGTTCCTGCGGTCGAAGCTCGCCGGCGAGCGCGCCATTGCGGCGTGCGCTGCGCCCTGCTCGATCGTTCGGCCTTCGCTGCTCGAGGGTGAAGGCGGCTTCGGCGCCCGCTGGCTACGCTGGTTCGCGCGCTGGCCGGTGCATTTCGTGCCCGCCGAAGCGCGCGGCAGGATCGCGGTGCTCGACGTGGCGGAGCTCGGCGAAGCCATCGCCGTCCTTTGCGAAACGCCGGCGAGCGCTGAATGGCGCGAAGTCGAGCTCGGCGGAACGACCGCGCTCACGATGGGCGAATACCTCGCGCTGTTGCGTGCGAGCAGGTCGTTCCGCCCGGCGCTGCGCGTCCTGGTTCCGGCATGGCTCGCGCGAATCGTCAGCCATCTCTGCGACGTCGCGCGCTTCTCGCCTTTTTCCTACGGGCACCTCGAGCTGCTGCGGCGGGACAACGTGCCGCGGACCAATCTGCTGCCGCGACTGCTCGGGCGCGAGCCCCGGGAGCTAGTTTTCCTCGGGCGGCGTAGTGAACTCGCTGATGCGGCGCCGGTCGCGCTTCGTCGGCCGGCCCTTTAGCGCCGCCGCCGGCTCGGTCCCCCAGCGGCGCAGATCGGCGCGACGCTCGCGCTCGGCGCGGCTCGCCTCGGTCTCGTCGTAGAGCTTGCGCGCTTCCTGTGCCGGGCCGCGGCGCTCTGACAGCGCCTTCACCCGTACTTCCCACTGCCAATCGCCCACGCGTACGACGACCCTGTCGGCCAGCTTGATCTCGTGCGCGGGCTTGGTGCGATCGCCATTGAGCTGCACGCGCCCGGCGGCCACGGCCTGCTGCGCGAGGCTGCGCGTCTTGAAGAAACGCGCGGCCCACAGCCACTTGTCGAGCCGCATCAGGCGCTCGTGACGACTCCCACCGGGCAGGAAACGCCGGTGCCGCCCAGGCCGCAGTAACCCGCCGGATTTTTGCCCAGGTATTGCTGGTGGTAATCCTCGGCGTAGTAGAACGGCGGCGCCGACCGGATCTCGGTCGTGATGGCGCCATAGCCTTTCTGGTTTAGCGCCTGCTGGTACATCTCCTTCGACTTCTGCGCCGCCTTGAGCTGCTCGTCGCCGTAGCAGTAGATCGTCGAGCGGTATTGCGTGCCGGCGTCATTGCCCTGGCGCATGCCCTGCGTCGGGTCATGGCCTTCCCAGAACACCCTGAGCAGTTCGTCGTAGCTCAGCACCTTGGGATCGAACACGACCAGCACGACCTCCGCATGGTTGGTGAGGCCGCTGCACACCTCCTCGTACGTCGGGTTCTTGGTTTCACCGCCCGCGTAACCGACCGCGGTCGTATAGACGCCGGGGCGCTGCCAGAAAAGCCGCTCGGCGCCCCAAAAGCAGCCCATGCCGAGCACCGCCTGTTGCAGGCCCGCGGGAAACGGCGGTTTCAGCGGATGGCCGTTCACGAAATGCTTGGGCGGCACGCTCATCGCCGCATCGCGGCCGGGCAACGTCGTTTGCGGGGAAATCAACTTGGTCGCTTTCTTCATAAACGAGAACATGGAGGCACTCCTTGTTTTCTAGAATAGCACCATGAAACTGTGCATTTACGGCGCCGGCGCCGTCGGTGGTTTGATGGCGGCGTGGCTCGCGCGTTCCGGGCAGGACGTTTCGGTCGTCGCGCGCGGCGCGCAGCTGGAGGCCATTGGGCGCTCGGGGCTGCGGGTACGCAGCAATAATGGGGTCGACAGCTTCCGAATCAAGGCGCACAGCGACCCGCGCGAGCTCGGGCCGCAGGACTATGTATTGGTCACGGTAAAGGCCCAAAGCCTTACAGATGTCGCGCAGTCCATCGGTCCCCTGCTCGGCCCGGGCACTTCGATCATGACGGCGATGAATGGCGTGCCGTGGTGGTTCTTCGATCGGCTGCCATTTCGCAATGGCAACGAGCGCCTGGAATCGCTCGACCCGGGCGGCAAGCTCGCACGCGCGCTGCCCACCGAGCGCATCGTCGGCTGCGTGATCCACCTTGCCGCCTCCACGCCGGAGCCGGGGCTCGTCAGCCACAACATGGGCCGCAAGCTGATCGTCGGCGAGCCCGGCGGCAAGAATAGCGCGCGCACCCAGCGCATCGCAGACGCACTCCAGGCCGCGGGCTTCGAAGTGATCGTCACCCCGGCGATCGAGAAGGAGTTCTGGGTAAAGCTGCTGGGGAACGTGAGCTTCAACCCGGTCTCCGCGCTGACGATGAGCAGCGCCGACCGGCTGATCGAGATGCCGGGGGTCAAGGACTACATGGTGAAGATCATGCGCGAGGTGCTCGCCATCGGCCGCGCCGTCGGCGTCGACGCCGACATCGACCCGGAGGCGCGCATCGACATGGCGCGCGCGCTCGGCAAATTCAAGACCTCGATGCTGCAGGACCTCGAAGCCGGCAAGCCGCTCGAGATCGACGGGCTGCTCGCCGGCACACTGGAAATCGCGCGCAAGGCGGGCGTACCGGCGCCTTATACCGAGACGCTCTTCGGCCTGATCAAGGCGCGCGCGCGGGCGACGGAGCAGTACCGGAATTCCGATCCAGGCTCGTAATTATTGGCCGAGCCACCCAGCTTATGAATTACGGCTCTGGGTCGGAATTCTGTAGCTTCGGGCGCTTCTTCAGCTCGGGCAGGATTGCGCGCTCGTAGAACTGGATGCCGACCTTGGCGATGCGTTCGGCGCCGATCAGCTTGCCCGCGCCCTCCCCCGCTCGCTTCCACGCCTTGTATTCGTCTTCGTAGCCGAGTCCCATCGAGCGCGCGATGAGGTGGACGTAGTTGTAGACCGGAATCGCGCCCGCGGCATCGAGCCCGACGAGCTCGCGGTAGCACTGATGGAACACCGTGACGACGGCGTCCGCACCCGCCGCCTTTGCCGAGCGCGCAGTGTTGTTGTGAATGTCGTCCAGCGCCTTCGGGATCGCGGCGAAGGATGCGCACATGTAGCCGGGCGCGGTGTAGGTTGCTGCCACCACCTGGACGCCGGGAATCAGGCTGAGCAGCTCGGGCACCATGCGATTCACCGGCACGAGGTCGTTGAAGCCCACATGCTGGTGCAGAAACACGCGCATCGGCACCTCGTGCACGAGGAGCGGCGCAAGGCTCTCGCGCTTGGCGTGCAGCAGATCGACGAGGTACGTCATGCCGAAGTGCCGGTCGTTGGCGCGCGCCATGAAGTCGTGCATGTGCGAATGGCACGACGGGCACCAGACGACCACCGGCGCGCGGCGCGCATTGAGCTTGCCGACGGTGCGCGTCGCCATGCCGCCCGCGGCCGTCTGGTTCGCGTCCTTCACCGTGCCGCAGCAGTAGTCGACGCCGCCGACCGGCGCGGGCTCGTAGCCGAGCGCGCGCAAGATATCGAGGCAAGCGTGGATGATGTCGCCATGCCGCAGCACGTTGCAGCCGTACCAAAAGGTCACGGCCTCCTTCACGTCCACTCCTTCAGCTCGTCGTCATCGAGCTGCAGCTTGGCAAAGGCGCTCACGCGATCGAAATAGTCCGGGTCTTCCTTCACCGGCAGCTGCGCCTCCACGCCGCGGCCGCCGAGCGCGGTCATGCGTGCCAGGCGCATCATCATTTTCGGGTTGACGTTTTCGGGGCACGCGGGCACGCAAACGCCGCTGCG
>DASQIG010000490.1:0-3085 GCA_035631735.1 Burkholderiales bacterium
TTCGCTCGTCTCGACCGCAGAAGGGAGATGGCTTTCGTCGCGCTCGACGAAAGCACCGGTCAGATGCTCGGGCTCGTGCGATTGAAGGACGAGCTCGACGAAGAGACCGCGGAATTCGCCATCCTGGTACGGTCGCGACTCAAGGGACACGGACTGGCATGGCTGCTGATGCGGCACGTGATCGACTACGCCAAGGAAAAGGGTTTGCGGCGCGTGTATGGCGACGTGTTGGCCGAAAACGCCACCATGTTGCAAATGGGCGCCGAACTCGGTTTCCGTGAGCAGGATGTGGGTGCCGAGATCAAGCGCATGGTGCTCGAACTCGAAAAGACCTAACGGAATACCAGCACCGGAATCTTCGAGTGCGTCAGCACCTGCTGGGTCACGCTGCCGATGAGCAGCCCCGTCAAGCCGCGATGGCCATGCGAAGCCATGAATACGACGTCGCAGTTCTTTTGTTCGGCAGCCTGGATGATGCCCTTGTACGGCAGGTCGACCTTGTCCACCAGCGTATCGCACGGCACGCCGGCGGCTTTCGCGGCATTGCTGATCTCGTCGAGGAACCGCCGCGCTACCTCGCGCGAGCGGCGCTCGAGCTCCTCGACCAGCCTGCGGTCGCCTAGATAGCCCTCGGCGTAGATGTGGGTTGGTGCCGGCTGGATCGCGTAATAGCCGGTCACCGAGGCGCCCATCTCCTTGGCCAGCGCCACGCCTGCCTTGATCGCCTTAGCGGCCACCGGTGAGCCGTCGGTTGGGATCAGGATGTGCTTGAACATGTCGTGCCCCTTCTAGATGACAGCTTCCAGCGTACGCAAAGGCAGCGGCCGCTTATTGACCTAAGTCAAAGGCGGCGCACGACGGTCACTTCTCCACCCGCGCGCCGCTCTTCGACAAAGCTCAGGCGACGGGCGAGGTCGAGCATTTCGTGGTTGGCGTTCAGTATTTCACCGTAGAGCGCCCGGTAGCCCGCCGCGCGGGCCGCATTGCATAGCCGCTCGAGCAGCGCGCGCCCGAGCCCTTTGCCTTGCCAGGCATCGGCGACGACGAGCGCGAACTCCGCCGTCTCGCCGTCCGGGTTGGGCGCGTAACGCCCTACGGCGATGAAACTGCCTGCGTGCACCGCCACCAGGGCGAGCTCGCGGTCGTAATCCAGCTGGGTGAAGCGCGCCAGCAGATGCGGCGGCAGGTGCTGCATATGCTGCATGAAGCGCTGGTAACGCGAGCGCTCCGAGAGCGAAGCGAAAAAGCGCTGCTCGAGCTCCGTATCCTCCGGCCGTATTGGGCGAATCCGGACTCGCGTGCCGCCGGCGAGCGCGAGTTCCTGCTCTAGCTCGACCGGGTACGGATGGATCGCCATGTGGCCGTAACGCGGCGGCGACTCGAGCCGTGCGGCATCGATGACGATGCGCGCGTCGGCAATCACAGCGCCGCGCGGATGGGCAAGCACCGGATTGAGGTCCATCTCAACCAGCCACGGCAGCACGCAGACCATGCGCGAGACGCCGTTGAGCAGCATGCAGAGCGCCTCCATATCGACTGCCGGTACATTGCGATAGGCACCCAGCAACCGGTGCACGCGGGTGCGCTGCATCAGCTCGACCGCGAGCACCGCGTTGAGGGGCGGCAGCGCGAGCGCGGTGTCGCGCACCGCCTCTACCGCGACGCCGCCCGCACCGAAGCTGATGACGGGACCGAAGACCGGATCCGTGGCGACACCGACCAGCACTTCGCGCGCATGCGCGTAGCGCAGCATCGGCTGCACGACGACGCCGTCGATTCGTGCATCGGGTTGCAGGGCGCGCACATGACGCAGCATGTCGTCGTACGCGGAGGCCACCATGTCGGCGTTCTGCAGGTTGAGGCGCACACCGCCCACGTCGCTCTTGTGCGCAATGTCGCGCGACTGGATCTTGAGCACCGCCGGGAAGCCGATGTCGCGCGCCACCTGGAGGGCAGCTTCTTTCGTCGCGGCCAGGACGCTGCGCGGCACGGGCAGGTCGAACGCGCTGAGCAGCGCATTTGCCTCGCGCTCGTTCAGGAGCTTGCGCCCCTCGGCGAGCGCCGCGTCGCGGACCGCGGTGATCTTCACCAGGTCGGGGCGCGTTTCCTCGCCGTGCAGCGCCGGCGGCGCCTGCATGAGCTGCTGCTGGTTTCGCCGGTAGGCGCACAGGAACGAGAATGCCTCGACCGCGTTTTCCGGCGTGTAGAAATTCGGAATGCCCTCGCCGTCGAGATAGCGGCGCGTCTCATTCGGATTGATGTCGCCGAGCCAGCCGCCGAGCACCAGCTTCTTCGCCCCGCGTGCCGCCTGCGCCACGGCGCGCGCCGCGTCCTGCGGAGAGGTCACGGCGACCGGGGTATAGAGCGCGAGCAGCGCGTCAACGCCGGGATCGGCAAGCGCCGCAGCGGTGGCAGCGGTGAAGCGCTCTGGCGGCGCGTCGCCGATGATGTCGATCGGATTGCCATGCGACCACTGGGCAGGTAGCGCCGCGTCAAGCCGCACGAGCGTCTCGGGTGCGAGTACGGCGAGCGGCACCCCGTTTTCCGCGGCGCTGTCGGCCGCCACCACGCCCGGGCCGCCGCCGTTGGTCAGTATCGCGAGGCGTTCGCCCGCAGGCAGGGTGCCCGTGGCAAGCACGCGCGCCGCGGCAAAGAGCTGGGTATAGGTCTTCACGCGCACGGTGCCGCTGCGGCGTAGCGCGGCGTCGAACACCGCGTCGCTCCCGACGAGCGCGCCGGTGTGGCTGGTCGCCGCGCGCGAGCCGCTCGCATACCGGCCGACCTTGAGGGCGATCACCGGCTTTACGCGCGCCGCAGCGCGCAACGCCGAGACGAACCGGCGGGCGTCGTGAATGCCTTCGACGTACATGAGGATGGCGCGTGTCGCTTCGTCGGCGATGAGGAAGTCGAGCACTTCGCCGAAGTCGACGTCCGCTGTGCCGCCGAGCGAGACCACGCTCGTGAAGCCCACGCCGGCGGCGTAGGCCCAGTCGAGCATCGCGGCGCACATCGCCCCGGACTGCGAGACGAGCGCGAGATGGCCGGCATGGGCGTAGGTGCGCGCAAACGTCGCGTTGAGCCCGAC
>DASQIG010000491.1:0-2106 GCA_035631735.1 Burkholderiales bacterium
GGCGAGATCGCCGAGCTCAGGCGAAAAGGCGTGGTGTAGATGGACTTCGCGCTCAGCCCGGAGCAGGAGCGGATCCGCGAGGCGATCGGCAAGCTCTGCGAGCGTTTCGGCGACGACTATTGGCTCGCGCACGATCGCGACGGCGAGTTCCCCGCCGATTTCCACCAGGCCTGCGCGCGCGACGGCTGGCTGGGTATCGCGATGCCCGAAGCCTGCGGTGGCGCGGGACTCGGCATCAGCGAGGCGGCGGTGATGATGCAGGCGATCGCGGAGTCCGGCGCCGGCTTCTCCGGCTGCTCGGCGGTGCACATGAACATCTTCGGCCTCAACCCGGTGGTGGTGTTCGGCACCGAGGAGCAGAAGCGCCGCTGGCTGCCGCCGCTCATCGCAGGCAAGGAGCGCGCGTGCTTCGCGGTGACGGAGCCCAACACCGGGCTCAACACGCGCAACCTGAAGACGCGGGCCGAGAAACGCGGCGGCGATTACCTGGTCTCCGGGCAGAAAGTGTGGATCTCGACCGCGCAGGTCGCCCAGAAGGTGCTGCTCCTCGCGCGGGCGGACGCCGGGCTGACGCTCTTCTACACGGACTTGGATCGCCGCCATGTCGAGGTGCGCGAGATCGAGAAGATGGGGCGCCATGCGGTCGATTCCAACCAGGTGTTCTTCGACGCGCTGCCGGTGCCGGAGCGCGACCGCATCGGCGAGGAGGGCAAGGGCTTCGAGTACATCCTGCACGGCATGAACCCGGAGCGCATCCTCATTGCCGCCGAGCTCGTCGGGCTCGGGCGCTGCGCCGTGAAGCGGGCCGCCAGTTACGCGAAACAGCGGATCGTCTTCGACCGGCCGATCGGCCGGAACCAGGCGATCCAGCACCCGCTCGCTGCGAACTGGATGGCGCTCGAGGCGGCGGGCCTCATGGTCTACAAGGCGGCGTGGCTCTACGACGCGGCCAAGAGCTGCGGCGCCGAGGCGAACAGTGCGAAATATTTGGCAGGCGAGGCCTGCTTCGACGCCTGCCAGCAGGCGGTGATGACCCACGGCGGCTATGGCTACGCGGCCGAGTACCACGTCGAGCGTTACCTGCGCGAGGCCCTCCTCGGCCGCATCGCGCCGATCACGCCGCAGCTCATCCTCTGCTACATCGCCGAGCGCGTGCTCGGCCTGCCCAAGTCCTATTAGGACCGGACAAAAAATTGCCGGGTTTTAGGAAGTTTTGCACGTACCCGCATGGCGCGCGCGCGGGCCGGCGATTACATTTTGTGCACGCCATGTACGAGTTCACCGAGCTCCTCATCCGTGCTTCGCAGACCCTGGGGACCGTGCTCGGCGTCGCCAATCTGCTCGAAGTCGACCCGCGCCTCGTCTATCGCTGGATCGCCGGCTTCGAGCGTCCCGAGCCGGCGAGCGTTGAGCTCTTCGCGATGCGGCTACGCGCGATGCACGAAGCGCCGGTCGGCACGCCAGCGCATCCGCACCGCCGGCGCTTCGACGACCGCGTCGCCGCCTAGTCAGGTTCCGGAATCGGCCGCGGCTGGGGCAGTTGCGCGAGCTCGTGCGCCGAGACGAGGTCCACTGCCCGCAGGAAAGCTTCGGTCGTCGGCTCTTCCAGGCCTTTAAGCCACAGCGCGAGATGGCTCGGCGTGACCTTGAGATGCAGCGCAAGCGTCTGCTCGCCGCCCACGATCTGCGCAGCGCGCTGTAGCGTTCTTAAGTAAACGTCCGGCAACTGCGTCCCTCCCCCAAGGGTGCGTCATTGTGCGCGTCACGCGTGGCGAGAAGCAATAGCAAGCGCTACTGCGTGGGTCCCGTTTCTGCTGAACCGTTTGCGATCCGGGACTTGCGCAGGCCGAATGCTCGCCAACGCCGCGTGAAGTCGTGCAACACGAGGACGGCCATGCGCGCGAGCCGCCGACCGCCGCCGGCTCGTGAGACGATCGCCGCGATTACCTGAAAGGTCGTCCCGATGGCACCGTGACGCATTAAATTGCGCCGCACACCACTCCGGCATAACGTGCGCGCTGCCTGACCACCAGAGGGAGAACAACAATGAAGGCGAAGCTCCTTGCGGCGAGCGCGCTCCTGCTTGCCGCCTGCGCCGTGCAGCAC
>DASQIG010000492.1:0-2960 GCA_035631735.1 Burkholderiales bacterium
TCGGGCAGCGCGCCGCCCACGCCCTTGTACGGCACGTGCACGAGCTTGAGGCCCGTGACGCGCGCGAAGAGCTCCATCGAGAGATGCGGCGGGCTGCCGATGCCCGCCGAGCCGTAGTTGACCTTGCCCGGCTGCGCTTTCGCCCAGGCGATGAACTCGCCGACGTCCTTCGCCGGCACGCTGGCCGGCACGACGAGGATGTGCGCCACCTCGGCGACGTTGCACACCGGCACGAGATCGCTCATCACGTCGAACGCGAGGCCGCGCTCGAGGAAGGGCTTCACGACGAGCCCGCCGCCGGAGGCGATCATCAGCGTGTAGCCGTCCGGTGGCGAGCGCACCAGGAAGTCGATCGCCACGTTGCCCGAGGCGCCGGGCCTGTTGTCGACGTACACCGTCTGGCCGAGCCGCGCTGTGAGCGCCTCGGCCACCAGCCGCCCGAACAGATCCGTCACCCCGCCAGGCGACGTGTCGATCACCAGGCGGACGCTGCGGCTGGGGTAGGGCTCTTCGGCCGCGGCGCCGAGCGCGATGAGCACTGCGAAAAAGGCGACGATCGCCCGCACAGGCCGCATTATGATTGCGCGTCAGCCTTGGAGGAGGATCGGCAATGCCCGTCGTCAAAGTGACCGACCTCGCGTTCGGCCGCCTGCAGTCGCCGAGCCTGGACGAGGCCGAAGAGTTCCTGTCGCGCTTCGGCATGGTGCGCGCCGAGCGCACCAACGACCGCCTTTACATGCGCGGCACCGATCCGATGCCGTACCTCCACATCACGCATCTCGGCCCGTCCAGGTTTCTGGGCCTGGGCTTCTACGTCGATAGCGAGGACGATCTCCGGAAGATCGCAAAGGCGCCCGGCGCCACGGGCGTCGAGAACATCGACGAGCCGGGCGGCGGCAAGCGCGTGCGGCTCGCCGATCCGCTCGGCTACCACGTCGACGTGATCTGCGGGCAGCGCGCGGTCGAGGAGCTGCCGGTGCGCAGGCACGCTACGGTGAACTCGGGCCATGACAAGCTCCGCCGCGCCGGCGAGTTAATGCGCCTTGAGCGCGGGCCGTCGCAGGTGAAGCGGATCGCACATGCCGTTCTGATGTGCCAGGGCGCGCAGGAGAAGACCCGCTGGTACCGCGAGATGCTCGGTTTCATTCCGTCCGACGAGGTCTACGCCGGGGCGAAGGACCACATCATTGCCTCGTTCAACCGCTGCGACCGCGGCGACACGTACGTCGATCACCACACGTTCCTCTGCTTCGAGGGACCGAACACCGGCCTTAACCACCTCTCGTTCGAGGTGTCGAGCTACGACGACCTGATGCTCGGCCACGAGTACCTGAAGCAGGCGAACAAATACGAGCACGTCTGGGGCATCGGCCGCCATCTGCTCGGCAGCCAGATCTACGACTACTGGAAGGACCCGTGGGGCCGCGTGCACGAGCACTGGACCGACACCGATGTCCTCAACGCGCGCACGCCGCCGAACCTGCTCTCCGTCGAAGTGGGCCTCTCCTCGCAGTGGGGCACTCCGCCGCCGCAGTCGTTCGTCACGCACGCCGTGCCGTGAAAGCGGTCGTCATGCGGGAGTTCGGCCCGCCCGAGGCGATGCGTCTCGAGGAAGTGCCGACACCCGCGCCCGCGCCGGGCGAGGTGCTGATTCGCGTGCGCGCCGTATCGGTGAATCGCACGCTCGATCTAGTGGTGCGCTCGGGCAAGTACGCGATGCCCGTCAAGCTCCCGCATGTGCTCGGCGTGGACCCGTCCGGCGTGGTCGAAGCCGTCGGACCGGGGGTGACGGAGCGCAAGGTGGGCGATCGCGTCGTCACCATGCAGTTCTTCAAGCCACCGTCGCCCACGGCGCCGCCGTCGATCCTCGGCGTGCATGGCTGGGGCGGCTACGCCGAGTACGTGAAGGTGCCGGCGGCGCTCACGCGGCCGATTCCGCAGGGCATCGACTTTCCCACCGCCACCGTCGTCGCGCGCCATGCGCCCACCGCCTTCAGCCTGCTGCGCGACACCGCGCAGCTGAAAAGCGGCGAGTGGATCCTGATCATGGGCGCGGCCGGCGGTCTCGGCGCCGCCGGCATCCAGGCGGCGAAGTATTTCGGCGCGAAGGTGATCGCCGCCGCGGGTGCCGATGCGCGCGTGCAGGCGGCGCTCGGCCTGGGTGCGGATCACGGCATCAACTATCGCAAGCAAGACCTCGAGGCGGAGGTGAAGCGCATCACCGACGGCCAGGGCGTTAACGTCGTCTTCGAGAACATCAGCGACGCGGAGCTGTTCCCCAAGGCCTTTGCTAGCCTTACGCGCCTCGGCCGCCTGGTCACTGCCGGGGCGCATGGCGGCGGCACCGTGCCGCTGGATGTGAAGCAGCTCTATCTCAAACAACTTACGGTCTACGGCAGCTTCGGCAAGGTGCTGCCGAGCGATGTCGAGCTCGGGCTGAAAGCCGCAGCGGAAGGACGCTATCGCGTGCTGATCGACAAGGTGATGCCGCTCGCCGACGCAGCGGCGGCGCATCGCCGGGTCGACGCGCGCACCGGGACCGGCAAGGTCATATTGCAACCTTAGGGAGGAGGGGCAATGAAACGCACATTCGCGCTGCTGGTAGCGGCGCTAGCCGCCACGGCGGCGCCAGCGCAGACGGTGAAGGTGGGCAGCACGCTCGCGCTTACCGGGCCGCTCTCGGCCACCGGCACGATCCACAAGGTCGCGGGCGAGATCTACGTCGAGGAGCTGAACAAGCGCGGCGGGCTGCTCGGCCGCAAGGTCGAGTGGGTGCTGAAGGACGATCAGTCGAAGCCCGATCTCGCGCGCACGCTGTACGAGCAGCTGATCACCGTCGACAAGGTCGATCTGCTGATCGGGCCTTATGCGACCGCGAACATCGTCGCCGCCGTCGGCGTGGCGCAGCGCTACAACAAGATCATCTGGCACCACACCGCCGGCGTGCCGTCGCTGCTGAA
>DASQIG010000493.1:0-3568 GCA_035631735.1 Burkholderiales bacterium
CCGCGAGATGCGCGATCAGCGCGTCGTGGCGCGGGAAGGGGTAGGTCACCGCCGGAAGCCGCGACAGCACTGCGGTCACGTCGCGGATGCCGTCGTCGGCGACGAGGCCGAGGCGGTTGTCGTCGTAGCGGCAGATTCTCACGGCAGCGTATTCTATCGGCATGAAGTTGTGCGTATTCGGTGCCGGCGCGGTGGGCGGCCACATCGCCGCGAAGCTCGCTGCGGCAGGGCACGAGGTCGGCGTGGTGGCGCGCGGCGAGCATCTCGAGGCGATGCGCCGCGATGGCATTCGGCTTGTGCACGGCGAGCGCAGCATCGTCGGCCGGGTGCGGGCTGCCGCCAATGCGCGCGAGCTCGGGGCGCAGGACGCCGTCTTCGTGACGCTCAAGGCGAACCTGCTCGGCGTTTTTGCCGAGCAATGCGCGCCGCTCCTCGGCCCCGGCACCGCGGTGGTGTTCGTGCAGAACGGCATCCCGTGGTGGTACGACCAGCGGCTGGAGCGCCTCGACGCCGATCGCGCGCTCGCGCGCGCGATCGGACGCGAGCGCGTCGTCGGCGCGGTGGCGTACTCCGCCAACCAGATCGTGGCGCCTGGCGTGATCGAGAACCACGTGCCGGGCAACAACATGCTCGTCATCGGCCGGCCCGACCGCGAGGTGACGCCGCTCGTCAGCGCGCTGCGCGAGGCGCTCACGGCGGCCGACATGTCCTCGCCGCCGGTCGAGGACATCCGGCAGTCGATCTGGGCGAAGCTCGCGCAGAACCTGTGGACCTCCACGCTTTGCACGCTCACGCACCTTACGGTGCGCGACGTACAAGAGGACCGCGACCTCGCGCCGATCGCCGAGCGCTCGCGCGCCGAGGCGAGCGCCATCGCGCGCGCGCTCGGCGTGGCGATCGAGCGCGCGCCGCGGCGGCCAAGCGGCAAAACTTCGTCAGGAGCGGCGCACAAGCCGTCGATGCTGCAGGACTACGAGCGCGGCCGGCCGATGGAGATCGAGGCGCAGCTGAACGCGCCTCTCGAGCTAGCGCGAGCGGCAAAAGTGCACACGCCGACGCTCGACTTCCTCGTGCCGCTGGTGGCGGCGAAGGCCGCCGCGAAGGGACTCGCCACGCATTAAAATGGCCTCACTGCCATGCCTCGCGCGAAACAACTACAACGGGCACGGGGGGATGACGAGGCCGTAGCGCCGCTCGACGCAGCGTTCAAGCTGGTCGACGCTCTCCCGGTGCCGGTGTTTTTCAAGAGCCGCGACGGCCGCTATCTCGGCGTCAACCGCGCCTGGGAAGAATTCTTCGGCATCCGCGGCGAATCCTTCATCGGCAAGCAGGTCGCGGATCTTTACCCGCAGGATCCCGCGATCGGGCAGAAGCACGCGGCGATGGACCGCGAGCTGTACGCGCGGCCCGGGCGCCAGAGCTACGAGATCACGGTGCGCGCGCGCGACGGCACGCTGCGCGACACGATCTATTACAAGGCGACCTACAAGGACGCGCGCGGCGAGGTGGCGGGGCTCATCGGCACGATCGTCGACATTACCGCGAGCAAGAGCGCGGAAAGCGCGCTGCGCGTCAGCGAGGAGCGCTACCGCCGCACGTTCGAGCTGGCGGGCTCGGGCCTCGCGCAGGTCGGCCTCGACGGACGCTTCATGCGCGTGAATCGGCGCCTGTGCGAGATGTTCGGCTACAGCGAAGCCGAGCTCGTCGGCATGTCGGTGAAGGACATTTCGCATCCCGAGGACCGCGACGCCGTCGACCAGCGCCGGCTCAAGCTCATCGCTGGCGAGGTGGACACGCTGCGCATCGAGAAGCGCTATCTGCGCAAGGACGGCACCCCCGTCTGGGTGCACGTGGCGATCGCCATGGAGCGCGACGCGGCCGGGAGGCCGCTCTACGCGATTTCGGTGCTCGACGACATCACCGCGCGCAGGCAGGCCGAGGACGCGCTGCTCGAGAGCGAAGCGCGCTACCGCAGCACTTTCGAGCTCGCCGGCTCGGGCATCGCGCACATCGGCCTTGACCGCAAGTTCATCCGCGTCAACCGGCGCCTGTGCGAGATCCTCGGCTACCCGGAGCACGAGCTGATCGGCATGACCGGGCGTCAGATCTCGCACCCGGGCGATCTCGAGGTCATCAACACGCAGAGGAAGCGCCTCTACGCCGGCGAGATCGACCACGTGCATGTCGAGAAGCGCTACCTGCGCAAGGACGGCTCCACCGTCTGGGTTGCCTTCAGCATGGTGCTCGAGCGCGACGCCGAAGGGCGGCCGTTCTACGAGATCGCGATCTTCGACGACATCACCGAGAGAAAGCGCGCCGAGCGGGCGCTGCGCGAAAGCGAGGCGCGCTTCAGGAGCCTGACGCAGCTCTCCTCGGACTGGTACTGGGAGCAGGACGAGACCTTTGCGCTGCGCTTCATGTCGCAGCGCATGGCCGAGAAGACCGGCCTCGCCGCCGCCGCCTTCATCGGCCGCAAGCGCTGGGACCAGCCGGCGCTCAACCTCACCGAGGAGGACTGGGCGCGGCACCGCTCGCAGCTCGAGCGCCACGAGCCGTTCCGCGACTTCGAGATGGAGCGCCCCGGCCCCGCGGGCGGCGCGCGCTGGGTCTCGGTGACCGGCGAGCCGGTGTACGACGAGAACCGGCAGTTCCGCGGCTACCGCGGCGTCGGCTCGGATATCACCGAGCGCAAGCAGGCGGAGGCGGCGCTGCGCCGCGCGCACGATGAGCTGGCGAAAAAGGCCGAGGAGCTGCAGCGCTCCAACGCCGAGCTCGAGCAGTTCGCCTACGTCGCCTCGCACGACCTGCAGGAGCCGCTGCGCATGGTGTCGTCCTATACGCAGCTGCTCGCCAAGCGCTACAAGGACCAGCTGCCGGCCGAGGCGCAGGAGTTCATGCACTTCACGGTCGACGGCGCCGCGCGCATGAAGCAGCTGATCGAGGATCTGCTCGCGTATTCGCGCGTCGGCACCAAGGGCAAGGAGCTCGTGCCGGTGGCGCTCGAGGCGCCGCTCAAGCGCGCGCTCACCAATCTGCGCGCCGCGATCCAGGAGTCGGGAGCCTCGGTCACCTCGGACGCGCTGCCCACCGTGGACGCAGACGAGGTGCAGCTCGCCCAGGTGTTCCAGAACCTGATCGGCAACGCGCTCAAGTTCCGCGGCAAGGAGGTGCCCCGCATCCACGTCGGCGCGGTGGAGGAAGCGGGCGAGTGGCACATCAGCATCGCCGACAACGGCATCGGCATCGAGCCGCAGTACTTCGACCGCATCTTCATGCTGTTCCAGCGCCTGCATGCGATGGGCGAATACCCGGGAACCGGCATCGGGCTCGCGATCTGCAAGAAGGTGGCGGAGCGCCACGGCGGGCGCATCTGGGTCACCTCGCAGCCCGGCGCCGGCAGCACGTTCCACTTCACCTTACCGAAGAAGGAGTTTCCATGAGACCGAGGAAAACGGCATGACGGACGGTCGCTCGCCGGTAGAGATCCTGCTGGTCGAGGACAATCCGGGCGACGAGCGCCTGACGCGCGAGGCGCTGAAGGAAGGCAAGGTCTACCACAAGCTGCACT
>DASQIG010000494.1:0-2680 GCA_035631735.1 Burkholderiales bacterium
GCAATGCGACTACTGTGGCAACCAGCGCTCGATCAAGGCGGCGAGCACCGGGGTCATGGAGGATCACGTACGGGATCTGCTCAACTTCGAAAAATCGACCCGCTACAGCGAGCGCGAAAAAGCGGCGCTCGCCTATGCCGAGGCGGTCACCTGGCATCTGGACACCGACGACGCGTTCTGGGAGCGGCTCTACCGGCATTTCAATGAGCCGGAGCTCGTCGAGCTCGGCTGCTTTATCGCGCTGACCATGGGCCAGCAGAGCTGGCTGCGGCTCCTGAACATCGAGCACCACCAGGTGCTCGCCGGCACGAGCGCCTCGATGGCCCCCGGCTATGAGACGGCCGAGGCGCTGCGCGAGTCCAAGTCGTCCGAGGACTACTGGGCGAAATCGAGGCGCGCATGAGGCCGGTGGCGTAAACGCCGCCGCGCCTGCCGCGTTGAAACAGAAAAACCTAGGAGGATGTCAATGAAACATTGGAAGTCCGCATGGCTTGCCCTGTTGGCCGGCGCGCTCGCGCTCCCGGCGATGGCGCAGAACTATCCGACAAAGCCGGTGCAGGTCATTCTCGCCTTTACGCCTGGCAGCGCCGTCGACATCGTCGGTCGCATCGTGTCGGCGAAGCTCTCCGAGATGTGGGGCCAGCCGGTCGTCAACGACAACCGTTCGGGCGCGGGCGGCTCGATCGGCTCCGCTGCCGTCGCGCGCGCTGCCCCCGACGGCTATACGCTGCTCGTGACCTCGAACGCGCATACGGTGAACCCGGCGATCTTCGCGCATCTGCCCTACGACACGCTGAAGGACTTCGCCGACATCGTGCCTTTCACCGAGCAGCCCAACGTCATGGTGGTGAATACCGATGCACCGTACAAGACGCTGGCAGATCTCGTCGCGGCTGCGAAGGCGAAGCCGGGCACGATCAATATTGGCCACGCCGGCATCGGCAGCGGCACGCATTTGAGCACCGAGAAGTTCATTGCCGCGGCGAATATCAAAGTCGTCGAAGTGCCGTTCAAGGGAACGCCGGAGGTGGTTGCGGCGATTCTCAGCCACAACGTCGACGCCTATTGGGCGCCGATTTCGGCTGGGCTGTCGAACATCAAGAGCGGAAAGCTGCGTCCCCTTGCCGTCACAACGGGCAAGCGCAGCCCCGTGTTGCCGGACGTGCCGACGATCGCCGAAGCGGGCGTGAAGGGCGCCGAGTCGGCGCTTTGGGTCGCGATGTGGGGACCGGCCGGCATGAGCCCCGAGCTCGTGAACAAGATCAATGCCGACGCGCGCAAGGCGCTTGCCGACCCCGGCGTGAAATCAAGGCTGCATGGCCTGGGCAACGACACGATGGACATGTCGCCGCAGGAGTTCTCGAAGCTCGTGCGCTCGGAGATGGAAGACTACGCCCGCGTGCTCAAGGCGGCGGGAGTCAGGCCGCAGTAAGCAGCCTTTTCAGCGGCACGCCGGTCAGGCGCTGCAGTTCCTCGAACGACAGGCCCTCGACCGTTTCCACGACGTGCAGCCCATCGGGTTTCACGTCGATCACTGCGAGGTCGGTATAGATCCGGTTCACGCAGCGCGCGCCCGTAAGCGGATAGGTGCAGCGCTCGACGATCTTGCTCTCGCCCTTCTTGGTGAGGTGCTCCATCATCACGAGCACCTTCTTCGCTCCCATGGCGAGGTCCATCGCGCCGCCGACGGCGGGAATCGCGTCCGTGCCGCCGGTGTGCCAGTTGGCGAGATCGCCCCCGACCGATACCTGAAACGCGCCGAGCACGGCGAAGTCGAGATGCCGGCCGCGGATCATGGCGAAGGAGTCGGCGTGGTGGAAATAGGCGCCGCCCGCAAGCAGCGTCACCGGCTCCTTGCCGGCGTTGATCAGGTCCTCGTCCTCCTGTCCTGGCGCCGGCTTCGGGCCGATGCCGAGAACGCCGTTCTCGCTGTGCAGGATGATCTCGCGGCCCTTCGGCAGCTGGTCCGCGACCAGTGTCGGCAAGCCGATGCCGAGATTGACGTAGGAGCCTTCCGGAATATCGCGCGCCACGCGCGCCGCCATCTGGTTGCGATCGAGCTTTTTCATCACGCGGCCTTCCTCAGCGACGAGCTGATCCTCACCACGCGCTTGACGAAGATGCCCGGCGTCACGATGGCCTCGGGGTCGAGCGCCCCGAGCTCCACGATCTCGCGCACCTGCACCACCGTGCAGCGCGCCGCGCTCGCCATGATCGGCGCGAAGTTGCGCGCCGTCTTGCGATAGACGAGGTTGCCCCAGCGATCGGCACGATCAGCCTTGATCAGCGCGTAGTCGGCGCGGATCGGGTATTCGAGCACGTAGTCGCGATCGTCGATGCGCCGCGTCTCCTTGCCTTCGGCGAGCAGCGTGCCGAATGCAGTGGGCGTGTAGAACGCCCCGATACCTGCGCCCGCAGCGCGAATGCGCTCAGCGAGCGTGCCTTGGGGAACGAGTTCGAGCTGGATTTCGCCCGCGCGGTAGGCGCGATCGAAGTGCCACGAGTCGGCCTGGCGCGGAAACGAGCATAGGATCTTGCGCACGCGCTTTGCGCCGATCAGCGCCGCAAGACCGGTGTCGGCGTTGCCGGCGTTGTTGTTGACGATGGTGAGCTCGCCTGCGCCTTGCGCGATCAATGCATCAATCAGCGCGGCCGGCATGCCGGCATTGCCGAAGCCGCC
>DASQIG010000495.1:0-3481 GCA_035631735.1 Burkholderiales bacterium
AGCTTCATCGCCCGTCCGTAAGGCCTACGCGGCTCGCGCGCAGCCCGCAGAGCTCGGGCAGGACCTTGCAGCGGCCGATGCCGCGCTGCTCGCCGCCGCGAGCACCGATCTCCAGGCGTTCGAGGCGCTTTATCGCCGTTACGAGAAGCGCGTGTACAACTATGTGTATCTCCTCGCTCGCAATGCGACGCTGGCCGAAGAGGTCGTCGCGGACACGATGCTCGCCGTGTGGCGCGGCGCCAGGGGATTTGCGGGCAGCTCGCGCGTATCGACGTGGATCTTGGGTATTGCCCGGCATAAGGCGATTGACGCGGTGCGCCGCGCGGCGCGCGAGGATAACGTCGCGCCGCTCGAAGAGGGCCGGGACGTGGTCGACCCGCAACCCAGTCCCGCTGCGCAGGCCAGCCGCGCCGAAGAGGCGGCACAGCTGAAGAGGGTCATCGGCGGCTTGTCGCCGGAGCACCAGGAGATCCTGCGCCTCGTGTTCTACGAGGAGCTGCCCTACGAAGACATTGCGCAGCTCGTTGGCATCCCCGTCAATACGGTGAAGACGCGCGTCTTCTACGCGAAGCAGCAGTTGAAGCTTCGCCTCGAGAAGGTGCGCAACGCCGGAGTGCAAGCATGACATCGCGCGATACCGCGGCATTTGGCGCTCATCCGGCGGCGCTCCTCCTGCCGGCCTTCGTCAACGGCACGCTTTCCGGCGAGGACCGAGGCTACGTCGCAGAGCACGTGGAAAGCTGTGCCCAGTGTCAGCGCGAGCTCGACGAATGCATGCGGCTCGGCGAGCAGCTGCGCGAGTTCCATGCGTCGGAGCGCCCGCCATCCGCGGCCGTTTGGCGCAAGGTGCAGGAAGGCATCGCGCGCGAGCGCGGCAAGAGCGCGCGCTGGCTCGGCGCCTTGGATGACGCGCTGCGCGCGCTGCTCGCGCCGCGCCTTGCGCCCACCCTGGCGCTCGCGCTCGTGATTGGGCAATTCGGCGTGCTGGCGTGGATGCTCGGCCATCCGCTGCGCCAGCTCAGCGAAGAAGTGACGACCCGATCGGTCGCGCCGCCCGCCGCGCGGCTGCGCATCACGTTGCAGCCGGATTCGAGCGCCAGGGATACCGCCTCGCTGCTGCGTGAGCTCGGCGCCCGCGTAGTCGATGGACCGAGCGCGGAAGGTTTCTACATCGTGGAGGTGCCGCTCGACGGTGCGAGGACGGTAGCCGGTTCGGTCGAGCTGCTGCGGCGCCGGCCGCACGTCATCCGCAGCGTCGAGACACTGCCGGCGCAATGAACCTCAGCCCGGCAATGATCGACACACAAGGCGCGATGCGAAAGCTCCTAGCCGCCGTTCTTGTTGCCTGCTGCGCCTTCGTGCCGCTCGCGGCCCTGGCGCAGACCGGCGTGAAGCGCGCCCTGCTCGTCGGCATCAATAACTATGCGGCCGTACCCCGGCTGCAGGGCTCGGTGAACGACGTCGAGACGATGCGGCAGGTCCTCGTGAGCCGCTGGGGCTTCGCGGAGCGCAACATTACCGTGCTTACCGACGAGCGGGCCACGCGGGCAGCCATCATGGCCGCGTTGGACCGCCTGGTGAAGGAAGCCGGGCCGGATGACATCGTCTACTTTCATTTCTCGGGCCACGGCTCGCAGGTCAAGGACCTGAACGGCGACGAGGACGACGGCCTGGATGAGACCATCATCCCGCAGGACGGCCGCGTAGGAGACGTGCGCGACATCGTCGACGACGAGCTCGACGAGATATTCGCGCGGCTGAAAGCGCGCAGCGTTCTCATCGTCCTCGACTCCTGCCATTCCGGAACCGCCACCCGCTCGACCGACATCCGCACCCGCTCGGTGCCGCAGGACACACGCATCGCCATTTACGAGGCCTACGAGAAGTCCAAGGTGAGCACGCGCGCCGTCGTGCCGGTGATGGAGTCGCATTTCGTGGTTTTCGCCGGCGCCGCCGATAACCAGGAGGCGCTCGATGGCCCGGTCGACGGGCGCTTCCACGGCTTTTTTACCTACGCGCTCGCGAGGAGCATGGGCAACTCACCGCTGAATGCTTCGGCGCGCGAGGTCTTCAGGGGCGTCGAGCAGGAGATGAGGAAGATCCAGGCGCGCATCAACCGCAGTGTCATGCCCGAGCCGCAGCTCGAGGCACCGCCGGAGCTGCTCGACAAGCCCCTGTTCGAGCCACGCAGCGTGCAAGGCGCGGTCGCCGGCTCGGCTCCCCCGGCGCGGCTGCCGTGGGTGGAAGCGCGCCCGCAAGGACCGGGCCGAATCACGCTTGTGAATAGCCTCCTCCTCGGCGGCGGGCCAGGTTCGACGTGGGCGATCTATCCGCCGGCCGATGCGACCTTCGCGCCAGGCGCGGCGCTCGCCGTAGCGACCGTCGCGCAGACGGCGGGCAGGGACGGTCTCGCCACGCTGCAACCCGAAAATGCCGCGATACCGAACGGCGCGCGCGCGGTTGCGCTGCTGCCCGCCGGCAGCGCCCAGCAGATTGCCCTGCGTATCGTCGATGTGCCCGCCGAGCGCAGGAAAAGCATCGAGGCCACGTTGCGCGGCTTCCTGAAGGACGTGGAATTCGTCGGCGCCAACCGGCCGGCGCGATTCCTGGTCGACGTCCGGGGCGACCTGTTGCGCCTGCTCTCCGCGGACGGAATGCAGGTGGTCGCCTCGTTCCCGGTGAACAGCCAACAGTGGGCCACCGGCGTTGCGGTGGTGGTCTCGCGCTCGGCAAATGCCACGGAGCTCCTGACGCTCGACAACCCGTCGTCGCAAATCAAAGTGGACGCGCGGGTGGCAAACGCTGCCCCACTGCAGCCGACCGCCGGTACGCGCGGCTTCGGCACGCGCGGCGTTACCGTCGTCGCGGATACGCAGCCGGCGCAGTACCGCGTTCGCCGCGCGGGAGAGGCACGCACGCCGCAAAACAGCCTGCAGGTCGAAATTCGCACCAGCGCGGATGCTTTCATCACCGTCGTCGACGTCGATTCCGAAGGCGGCGTGAATCTGCTCTTCCCGAGCGAGCACCAGCGGCAAGGCTTCTACCCGGATGGTTTGGTGCGCGCCGGAGAAATGGTCGCGCTGCCCGACTCCCTGCAATCGGGCAACCGCGCCGGCTTCTTCTGGGACTACAGCCCGCCGAAAGGCAATGACACCATTCGCGTCTTCGCCAGCACCGATCTGCAGACCGCGCAGGCGATCCGGCAGCGCGTTCGGACGTTGGGCGCGCCCGCATCGCGAGTCGGCGCGGGAACGCGCGCCGTCGCGGCCGCAGTCGGCGATCTGCGCAGCACGTTCCGCGGTCTCGCCACGCGTGGCATCGTGACCGTGCAAGACCCGACCTCTCATGTGCCGACGCCGTCGGCGACACCGGTCTACAGCTACCCGGCGCCACCTGCGGACGCCATGCAGAGCAACGCCGCACCGCCGGCATCGCAAGCGCCTGCCATGCCGTCGGACTGGACTGCGACAACGCTGACCGT
>DASQIG010000496.1:0-8371 GCA_035631735.1 Burkholderiales bacterium
GCGCAGCGCCACGCCTTCTTCGCCTCGCTCGGCGGCTGGGCGCTGGACGCGTTCGACTTCTTCCTGTTCGTCTTCTGCCTGAAGGCGATCAGCAGCGAATTCCACACCGACGTCAAGGCGGTAGCCGAGGGGCTGTTCCTCACGCTCGCGTGCCGCCCGCTCGGAGCCGTGCTGTTCGGCTGGCTGGCGGAGAAGTACGGACGGCGGCCGATCCTGATGCTGAACGTCGCGAGCTACTCGGCCGTGCAGCTCGCCACCGCCTTCGCGCCCGACCTGGCGACGCTGCTGGCACTGCGCGCTCTGTTCGGTGTCGCCATGGGCGGGGAGTGGGGGGTCGGTGCCGCGCTCGCGCTGGAAACCCTGCCGGCGAAAGGCCGCGGCTTCTTCTCGGGACTGCTGCAGGAAGGCTACGTGATCGGCTACCTGCTGGCGTCCGTGGTGTTCGCTGTTGCCTTCGTGCATGTGGGCTGGCGCGGCATGTTCATCATCGGCTCGGCCTCGGCGCTGCTGGTGCTGTATATCCGCTACGGCGTCGAGGAATCACCGGCCTGGCGGGCCGGCGTTGCGCCGCAGCGCGCCTCGTTCGCCGCCATCTTCGGCGCCGCACGGCAGCACGTCGCGACGCTCGCCTACCTGGTGCTGCTGATGGCCTGCTTCAACGCGTTCTCGCACGGCTCGCAGGATCTCTATCCGCTGTTCCTGCAGACGCAGCACGGGTTCTCCGCGGAGACGACCGGCAGCGTCGCGATCGTCATGAATCTCGGTGCGCTGGCGGGGGGAATCTTCTTCGGTGCGCTCTCCGAGCGACTCGGCCGCAGGCGCGCCATCGCGCTGGCGGCCGCGCTCGCCCTGCCCATGATCCCGCTGTGGGCCTATTCGCACACCGCGGTCATGCTCGCGGTCGGTGCCTTCCTGATTCAGTTCATGGTGCAGGGTGCGTGGGGCATCGTGCCGGCGCACCTGAACGAGCTGTCGCCGCCGTCGGTGCGCGCGATCCTGCCCGGCTTCGCCTACCAGCTCGGCAACCTCGCCATGGCGAGGATGGGACCGTTTCAGGCGCGCATCGCCGAGTCGCACGGCGGCGATTACGCCTACATCCTTGCGTGGACGCTCGCGGTCGTCGCGGTGGCGCTGATTCTCGTGACGCTGCTCGGCCCGGAGGCACGCGCCGCGGAGCTCAAGGTGTCCGGGTAGCGCGGCGCAGCCCGTAGGCAGCGAGCATCACAGCCGCGCTCAGCAGGCCGAACAAGAGCGGCGCGCGCTGCTCGGGGATCACGGCCATGGCCGCCACGACCGCGAGCATGGCGACGATGGTGAAGCGTGTGAGCCACGGGTACCCCCACATGCGCAGCCGCAGCCGCTCGGGTCGCTCGCTCTCGAGACGCCGGCGCAGTCTCAGCTCGGCCACGGCGATCAGCACGTAGACGAAGATCGCGACCGTGCCGTAGGAATTGACGAGAAACGCGAAGATACGGTCGGGCGAGAGATAGCTCATCGCGACGGTGACGTAGCCGAAGGCGGTGCTGCCGAGGATCGCAGCGACGGGCACGCCGCGCGCATCGAGCCGCGCGAACAGCGCTGGCGCCTCGCGGTGGCGGGCGAGCGCCATCAGCATCCGCGACGAGGCATACAGCCCCGAGTTCAGCGCCGACAGCACGGCCGTGAGGATGACGAGGCTCATCACGGTGGCCGCGGCGCGGATCTGCAGCACCTCGAGGACGCTGACGTACGGCCGCTCCATGCGCAGCCCATCGTTCCAGGGCACGATGGCGACGACGAGAAAGATCGAGCCGATGTAGAAGGTAAGCACGCGCCAGATCACCGTTTGCGTGGTGCGCGCGACCGCCATCTCCGGTTCCGCGGACTCGGCGGCCGCGATCGTCACGATCTCCGCCCCGAAGTAGAACCCGGTCGCGGCGACGGCGCCCGTCAGCACCGGCACGATGCCGTTCGGCATGAAGCCGCCGTCCGCCGTGAGATGCGGCGCGCCGCCGGCCGCCCCCGGCCAGGCGCCGAGGACGAACAGCGCTCCGGCGCACAGGAACGCGACGATCGCGCCGACCTTGATCGAGGCGAACCAGAACTCCGCCTCGCCGTAGGAGCGCACCGACAGCAGATTCACGATCGTGAACAGCGTCATGAGCGCGAGGGTGAACTGCCAGGGCGCGACCGTCGGCCACCACACTCCGAGGATCCTCGCTCCCGCGACCGCCTCGAGCGCCACGACGATCACCCAGAAATACCAGTACATCCATCCGGTGAGGAACCCCGCGAGCTCGCCGAGTGCGAGGCGGTTGTACTCGTAGAAACCGCCGATCGCAGGCAGGGCGACCGCCATCTCCCCGAGCATCCGCATCACGAGCACGACCAGCGTGCCGGTGAGGGCGAAGGAGACGATGGCGGCCGGGCCCGCCGAGCCGATGACGACGCCGCTGCCGACGAACAGCCCGGCGCCGATGACGCCGCCGAGCGCGATCATCTGCATGTGCCGTCGCTGCAGCGAGCGGCGCAGCCCGTCGGGAGCCGGCGCAGGCGCCGTCATTGCGCCCCGCCGGCGGCAGCTGTGGCGCGCGGCATCAGCTGAAGTTCTTGTATTTCTCGAGGTAGCGGACGGGCCGCGACAGGGCATCACGCCGGAACGGATCCCCGAGCTCCTGCGTCACCATCATCTCGAGCACGGTGGTCCTCCCGGAGCTCTGCGCGGCGGCCGCCGCGCGCAGCGCCGGAGCCACATCGGAGATCCGATCGATGCTGACGCCGTCACAGCCGAAGGCGCGCGCCACGGCCGCCCAGCTCGGGTTCTCGAGGTTGACGCCCTGGAAGCGACGCGAATAGAAGTCGACGTGATTCTTCTTCTCCGCGCCCCACTGCTCGTTGTTGAACACGATCACGGTCACGCCGATCTTCTCGCGCGCGCAGCTGAGCAGCTCGTTGAAGCTGATTCCCCAAGCGCCATCGCCGACGTAGGCGAACGCCGGGCGCTCGGGTGATGCGAGTTTCGCGCCGCAGATCACGGGAAACGCGTAGCCACAGTTGCCGAAGCTCATGGCGGCGAACATCGAGCGCGGCTTGTCGAAGTGCAGGTAGGAATTGGCGACCGAGCAGATGTTGCCGATGTCGGTCGACACCATGGAGTCGGCCGGCAGTGCCTTCTCGAGTGCGCGTAACATCTCGCGCGGGTGCATGCGCCCGGAGTCAGCCGCCACCTCGAGAGAGTAGGGATCGCGCTCGTGCGTCCACTCGGCGAGCTCCGCTTCCCAGGCGTTCTTTTCCGCACCGATGCGTGACAGCCGCTCGGCACGGTTCGCGGCGCCGGCGAGCTTGCGCCGCTGGAGGCGCTCGAGCAGGGCCGCAGCCGCCGCGCGCGCATCGCCGTGAATGCCGACCGAGATCGGCTTGACCAGCCCGAGCACGCGCGGATCGACGTCGATCTGGATGATCCGGGCCTGCTTCGGCCAGTAATCGAGCCCGTGCTGCGGCAGTGTGCCGAAGGGCCCGAGGCGCGTGCCGAGGGCGAGCACCACGTCCGCCTGCGCGATCAGCTTCATCGCCGCCTTCGAGCCCTGGTAGCCGAGCGGGCCGGCCGCGAGCGCGTGCGAGGCTGGGAAGGAATCATTGTGCAGGTAGCTGTTGCACACGGCCGCGCCGAGCAGGTCGGCGAGTGCGATCGCTTCCGCAGTCGCGCCCGCGGTGATGACTCCGCCGCCTGCGAGGATCACCGGGAAGCTCGCGCCGGCCAGCAGCTCCGCCGCGGCTTCGAGCGCCGCCGCATCGCCCGGCCCGTGACGAACGCGCATCGGTGCCGCAATGCTCGCCTCGATCTCACCGTAGAAGAAGTCGCGCGGAATGTTGAGCTGGGCCGGGCCGAGCTCGAGCATCGCGCGGTCGAAGCAGCGCGCGGCGATTTCGGCCATGCGCTTCGGATTGTTGACGTGTCCCTGGTAGCGGGTGATCTTCGAGAAGATCGGCAGCTGTTCGGTCTCCTGGAAGCCGCCGAGCCCCATCGTCATCGAGCCGGTCTCGGGCGTGATGAAAACGACCGGCGAGTGCGCCCAGTAAGCCGCGGCCACTCCGGTGACGAAGTTCGTCACGCCCGGTCCGTTCTGCGCGATGCACACGCCATGGCGGCCCGAGGCGCGCGCGTACCCGTCGGCCATGTGAATGGCGCCCTGCTCGTGAGCCACCGGCACGAAGCGGATGCCGGCGGCGGGAAAGATGTCGAGCGCGTCCATGAAGGCCGAGCCGACGATTCCAAAGACATGCGTGACGCGATTGGCGACCAGCGTCTCGACGAGGGCCTCCGAGGGTCCCATCTTCTGCGGATGTTTCACGAAGCCTCCAGGAGTTCCCGTGTCGAGACGAATTGTCTCTTTTATACAGATCGCTATGGTATCATCGACCTATACGCAATCATATTCCGATATAAGAGACTTTTCGTTCGACTTATGACCAGCCCTGCCCCGTTGCTCACCGCCGAAGCGACAGATATCGCCGGCGAAACCTCCTCGGCGCTCAAGGCCTTCGGCGTGCTCGAGGTGCTGGTGCGCGCCGGGCGAGCCGTGACGCTGTCCGAGCTCATGCAGGCGACGGAGCTGCCCAAGCCGACGCTCCACCGCACGCTCGCGCTCTTCGAGGACGCGGGCGTTCTCGCGCGCGAGCCGGGCGGGCGCGCCTACATCATCGGCGAGCGGCTGTCACGCTTTGCGCTCGACGCCTTGCGCAGCGATGGCGCCGCGACGGAGCGGCGCACCATCCTGCAGGGCGTGGTGAGCGAGATCTCCGAGACCTGCAATCTCGCGGTGCTGTACCGCAACGCCGTGATCTATCTCGACCGGATCGAGGCGCCGTGGCCGCTGCGGCTGCAGCTTGCGGAGGGCGGCGTTGCCCTGCCGCTGCACTGCTGTGCGAGCGGCAAGCTGCTGCTCGCCTTCTTTCCGCCGGCCGAGCGCCAGCGCCTGCTGCCGCTCATGCCGCTGCAGCGCTTCACGGAGCGCACCATCACCGACCGGGCGGTGCTCGAGTCGGAGCTCGACCGGATCGTCAGCGTGGGTTACGCGGTCGACAACGAGGAGTACGTGCTCGGGGTCGCGTGCGTGGCGGTGCCGGTGCGCAACCGGCGCGGTGACGTGGTGGCCTCGCTCGCCGTGCAGGGTGCGACCGCCCGGCTGCCCCTGATGCGGGCGATCGAGTTCGTGCCGCGGCTGCGCGCTGCGGCCGCGCAGATCGGGGCGACTTTCGGTTCAGCCTGACACGAGCGGAGATCGACATGGAACTGACCGCCGAGACACTCGAGCGTCACTGGATGCCGTTCACCAACAACCGCGAGTTCAAGCGCGAGCCACGCATGTTCGTGCGCGCGAGCGGCATGCACTACTGGACTCCGAGCGGCGCGCGGGTGCTCGACGGCAGCTCGGGACTCTTCACGACGCCCGCCGGCCATTGCCGCGAGGAGATCGCGGCGGCGGTCGCCCGGCAACTGCAGACGCTCGACTTCACCCCTTCCTTCATGCGCGGCCATCCCGGCGCGTTTGCGCTCGCCGACGGCATCGCCGCGCTCACACCGCAGGGCCTCGATCACGTGTTCTTCTGCAACTCCGGCTCGGAAGCGGTCGATACGGCGATCAAGATCGCCCTCGCCTACCACCTCGCCCGCAAGGAGGCCCAGCGCAGCTATATCGTCTCGCGCGAGCGCGCCTACCATGGCGTCAACATCGGCGGCACGGCACTCAGCGGCATGGTGCGCAATCGCGAGGCGTTCGGAGCGCTCATGCCGGGGGTACTGCACCTGCGGCACACGCTGCTGCCGGCGAATCGCCTGACACGCGGCATGGGCGCGAGCGGCGCCGAGCTCGCCGACGACCTGCTGCGCTTCGTCAGCCTGGTCGGCGAAAAGCGCATCGCCGCGGTGTTCATCGAGCCGATCGCCGGCTCGACCGGCGTGATCGTGCCGCCGCGCGGCTACCTCGAGCGCATTCGCGAGATCTGCGACCGCTACGGCATCCTGCTCGTGTTCGACGAGGTCATCTGCGGCTTCGGCAGGACCGGCCAGTCCTTTGCCGCAAGCTCCTTCGGCGTGACGCCCGACGTCATCACCATGGCGAAGGCGCTCACCAATGGAGCTCAGCCGATGGGCGCGGTGGCGGTGCGCGGCGACATCTACCGCACCATCGTCGATACGGCGCCGGAGGATTCGCCCGAGTTCTTCCACGGCTACACGTACTCGGCGCATCCCGCAGCCTGCGCGGCGGCGCTCGCGACGCTGCAGCTCTACAAGACCGAGCAGCTGTTCGCCAGGGGCCGCGAGCTCGCGGACTATTTCCTCGATGCCATGTTTGCGCTGCAGGACCTGCCCGCGGTGCAGGACGTTCGCGGCTTCGGCCTGCTGGCCGGCGTCGAGATCAAGCCGGGCGGCGCGCCGGGCGTGCGCGGTACGCAGCTGCAGGCGAAGCTGTTCGACCGCGGGCTGCACGTGAAGACGACCGGCGACGTCGCCATCATCGCACCCGCCTTCATCGCGAGCCGCGCGGACATCGACCTCATGAGCGCGATACTGCGGGAAGGGATCGGCGCGTGCTGAAGAGTGCTATTCTTGCGAGCGTCCGCGCACCGACACAGGAAGGGTTCATAACGTGAATATCCCTACCCTTTCGGGACCCGTCGGCAAGGTGCCGAATGTGCCTCCAGGCGCCAAGGTAAAGTCGAACCTGAACCAGCCGGCCGATGTATTGCTGGTGCAGCGCCTGCTGAACAAAGTGGCCGCTGTTCCCAAATTAGCCGAGAACGGCAAGCCGGATGACAACCTGTTTGCGGCAGTTTCGGATTTCCAGTCGTCGTGGCTAGCCGTTCCGGACGGGCGCGTCGACCCCGGAGGCGTCACGCTGCGCCGGCTCGCTTACCTGGCCAATGGCGCCTGGACCATGAATCCGATTGGAACCAAGAAGATCGAGAAAGGTGGCTATCGCATCGGATACGCACCAGCTTTCGCCTGGACGCGTAATTATCGCACCTACCTGAACGTCCACAACCCGAGCCTGGGTGCTACCAACAACCTACGTCAGTTGGGCGAGCTGCCGTATTGCATCGACGTTAGCGACGCAGACCACAACGACGTCCTGAGCTACCAGGACCTGCCCGAGTTTCTCAGCAGCCTTGCAAGCATTGGAGATTCGGTTTGGGGCAGCACCCGACACTGTGCGATATACATTGCGCGCGGCGACATCATCATCGGCCGATCGAAAAATTCACCTGCGCTGACCTGTCCAATCCGGCCCCTCGGAGCCAAACCAGCAGTGCTCATGCCGGAAAAGGAGACGCTGCCGTATTATCACGGAGATGACGCCCCTCTGATCACCCCGAAACCGATCAACGATAGTTACTGGTTTCGTTACGGCGGAGAATTCGCGACAGACAACAGCAAACGTGGATTGAACTGTTGCACCTATCCGTCTGCCGTGTACGGCTTGACGTCAGGTACCGATAGCGGCGAACACATTGCGAACGCCATAGCCGGCGGTACGCCGAACGATGTCGATGGGGACTCCTATGGCGACATGATGGACTTCCTGACCTCGCACCGGAACGGTACGTACTTGTTTTGGTACGATTTCAGTGGTGGTGGACACGTTGTTCTGGTCGTGAATGGCGAAGCGCATGAGTGGTCGCAGAGCGCGGGACACTACAAGCATACTTCCATCCCAACGGCCTACGACGATACGACGGACGGTTGCCTGTGGGGAAGCAAGACTACCGGCAAGTACTGGGTACGGGCGCTCGATTGAGGGCCGCAAGCTGGCATGGCCAACGCCTGCTTGCGACCCTGTTGGTCCCGGCGCTGATGGCGCTGCTGCTGCTCAGCCATCGGTCCGCCGGCGATCAACGCTCCGGTGCAGCGGAAAATCCGGTGGCTCCGACATTGCCAGTAACAGCGCAGGGCTCGTGGCAAGTCATCCAGCTGCCTCTCAACTGGCGAAGAAAGCACCTCAAGGAACCGTTACCGCGCGAGGTGGCCGTTGCGTTAATGGCACCCTCGGTGGCGGATATCGTTGCCGACAACGCGCCCTGTAACCCGCCGCCGTCCGTGGTCCTGATCGCGAGCAGCGATTCGGGAGTAATTCGGACTAAGGTCCTTCACAAGGGCGAGTATTGCAGCAGTCACTGGCACCCACCCGTTGAATTGAGTTGGGCCACAGGCCCGCGCATCGCGCTTGAATCCATCGCGGTGGCGATCGCACCGAATGGTGATCTCGACATCAGCTATACGATGAAACGTGAAGTTGGGCATGCCGACGATCCGACCGCTAATTCTGAACAGCACGGCAGCTGGAAAGACAGGCTGCCACTCGCGCAGATCCAGGGTCTCGTCAGCTCCCTG
>DASQIG010000497.1:0-1531 GCA_035631735.1 Burkholderiales bacterium
CGGTGACCAACCTGCGCTTTCCGGTTGCCTACCTTTCCATTGCGCTGATGGTGGCCCACGCGCTGCGCGACCCTGCGTCGATCGTGCGCATGCTGCTCGCCATCATGGTGGTGTCGCTCGTCTACGTCCTCTATTACCTGCGCAGCGAGCGCTCCTGGGACTTCGTCTTCGGCATCCTCTACGCCTACTTCTCGTTCTTCGCGCTGACCTGGATCTTCCCCTACGCCGCGCTCACGCTGCGCGCGCGCGGCTGGCTCACGCGCTGAGCAGTGCCTGTCGATCTTCGGTGTGGCTCCCGCCGTTATGCCGGGACGTCGAGCGTCGTGACGCGCCGCAGCTCGCGCCTGTGCTTCGCGTCGTCGAACGGCCGGCCGCGGTGCATCGTAGCGAGGTTGTCCCAGATGACGAGATCGGCCACGCGCCAGCTATGGCGGTAGACGAAGCGCGGCTGAGTGGCGTGCTCGGTGACATCGCGCAGCAACAGCCGGCCTTCGGGCACCGGCCAGTCGAGGATCCGTGAAGCGTGCGAGGCGAGGTAGAGCGAGCGGCGCCCGGTGCGCGGGTTCGTGCGCACGAGCGGATGCACCGCGCCCTTGAGCTGCTCCTGCTCGGCGGCCGACCACTCGAAGCCGAGCGTCTGGCGCGAGTAGGCGATCGAGTGTTGCACGCGCAGCCCTTCGACCTGCGCCTTGATCCCGGGCTCGAGCTCGTCGTACGCAGCCCGCATGTCGGCGAACTCCGTATCCGCCGCGACCGGCGGCACGACGCGGGCATGCAGCATCGAGTACCGGCCCGGCGGATCCTGGAATGAAGCGTCCGTGTGCCACAGGCGGTTGCCGAGGCTATAGGCGCGCCGGCGATCGTCGGATCGCATGATCGCACCGGTCTCGTCCACGTTCGAGATATCGGTGAGCGCCTCGTTGCCGAGCCGGCTCTTGCCCAGGACCGCGGCGCCGGTCTTCGAATGGAGCTTGCCGTCGAAGCGCTGCGCGAAGGCGAGCTGCTCGGCGTCAGTGAAGGGCTGGTCGCGGAAGACGAGCACCGCGTAGTGGTCCATGCCCGCGCGGATCGCATCGAGCGTCGCGCGGTCTTCGACTCGCCGCAGATCGATCGCGCCGACCTCGGCGGCGAAGAGCGGATGCAGCGGACGGAACTCGAGCGCCATTGAACGACGATAAGACTGATCTGGGGTCGCTGTCACGCCATGTCCGCTTTGCGTGCAGCCAGGTCCTCGCCTACAGCGAGCGGCAGATCGTGTAGATGTTGCTGCCCGTTTCCTGGTACGCCGGCGTCGCCACCGTCGTGTTGTCGATGGCCGGGTTCGCTCCGGCCTGCAGGATGCCGCGCACCGTGCCGCTGTTCCCCACGCCGTCGTCCATCTGCGTGTCGACGGCGATGGCGATCTTGTCGGGCAGGTTGGCCGAGCAGATGATGATGCCGACGAAGCCGTTGCCGCCAGCGTCCTTCATCGTCGGACCGGGCGAGGTGGCAGACTGTGCATCGCCGGTTTGCACGCCGATGATGCCGGTGA
>DASQIG010000498.1:0-1667 GCA_035631735.1 Burkholderiales bacterium
GAGGTCATGCGCGAGCTGGACGCCGACAAGGCGTTGCGCTGCGTGGTGATGCGGGGTGCGGGCGACAAGGCCTTCGCAGCGGGCGCCGACATCTCCGAGTTCGAGACGACGCGCAGGAACGCGAAGGCCGCAAAAAAATACCGCGCCGTGCTCGAGGCGACGATGGGCGCGATCGCCGGATGCCGGCACCCGATCGTGGCGATGATCCACGGCGTCTGCGTCGGCGGCGGGCTGGAAGTCATCTCGCAGTGCGACCTGCGCATCTGCGGTGCTTCGAGCCGCTTCGGCATACCGATCAGGAGCCTCGGCCTCGTCGTCGGCTACGGCGAGATGCAGGGCCTGATCGCTCTCGTCGGCCGCGCGGCCGCGCTCGAGATCCTGCTCGAAGGCCGCGTGTTCGGCGCCGAAGAGGCGAAAGACAAGGGCCTGGTGAACCGCGTGGTGCCCGACGACGAGGTCGCGGAGGAATCGCTGGCGGCTGCGCGCCGCATCGCCGACGGCGCGCCGCTCGTCGCGCGCTGGCACAAGAAATTCGCGCGGCGCCTCGCCAACCCGCGCGCCCTCACCCGCGCCGAGCGCGACGAGGCCTACGCCTGCTTCGACACCGAGGACTTCAGGACCGGCGTCACGGCGTTTCTCGCGAAAAAAAAGCCGGAGTTCAAAGGCAGGTAGCGACGTTTTCCGCGGGGAGGAACGGCGGTCGGGGGTCCGCTTGAACCCTTGCCTGGACTAGAATCACGCTTCAACGACCGCGCCGAGGCGGTCAGCCTCAGGAGGAGAAAACCATGGCACGCAAGGATCCGGGTTTTCAGGTCGAACGCCGCAAGTTCCTGACCGGAGTCGCCGCGGCGGGCGCCGCGACCGCCGCAGCGACGATGAGCACGCCCGTCGCGCGCGCCGCGGAGCACGAACCCGCGCCGCGGGCCCCTTCCGCGCTGCGGCCCTCGATGCAGGTCGCGGCCGCGGAGACCGAGACGCCGCGCGAGACGACGAACCGCATCGGCGGCAGGCCCGGGTCGGATTTCATGGTCGACGTCATCAAGACGCTGGGCATCAAGTACCTGCCGGCGAACTGCGCATCGAGCTACCGCGCGATCCACGAGTCGCTCATCAACTACGGCGGCAACAAGATGCCGGAGTTCCTCACCTGCATGCACGAGGAGTCCGCGGTCGGCATGGCGCACGGCTACTTCAAGATCGCCGGCAAGCCGCTAATGACGCTGTGCCACGGCACGGTGGGCCTGCAGCACGCCACCATGGCGATCTACAACGCGTGGTGCGACCGGGTGCCGGTGATCGTCGTCGGCGGCAACGACATGGACGCCGCGACGCGTCCGCCGGGGGTGCCGACGTTCCACGCCGCGCAGGACATCAACGCGCTGGTGCGCGACTTCACCAAGTGGGACGACACGCCGGTGTCGCTCGCGCACTTCGCGCAGTCCTTCGTGCGCGCCTACAAGATCGCGGTGACGCCGCCCTGCGGGCCGGTGATGATCTCGCTCGACGCCGGGCTGCAGCAGGAGGTCATCCGCAACCACGGCGACAAGCTCGCCATACCGCGCTACGTGCCCACCGCGCCCCCGCAGGGCGACTCGGGCGCGGTGAAGGAAGCCGCGAGGCTGCTCGCCGAGGCGCAGAACCCCGTCATCGTGGCCGACCGCGCCGCG
>DASQIG010000499.1:0-1649 GCA_035631735.1 Burkholderiales bacterium
TGCGTCCAGCTATCGATGTCGCGCGCCGTATAGCCCACGACCGTCGGTTTTCCGGTGGTGCCGGAGGAAGCGTGAATGCGCACGATGCGGTCCATCGGCACGGCGAACATGCCGAAGGGATAGCTTTCGCGCAGGTCTGCCTTGGTTGTGAACGGGAAGCGCCGCAGGTCTTCGAGCCTGCGGCAGTCCTGCGGCTTCACGCCTGCGGCGTCGAACTTGCGCCGGTAGTGCGGCACGTTCTCATACGCGTGCTTGAGCGACCATTGCAGCCGCTCGAGCTGCAGCCGTGCCAGCTCCTCGCGTGGCGCCTGTTCGATCGGCTCGAGCGCGAAGCGGTCCGTCATTTGCCCTTGAAGCGCGGCGTGCGCTTTTCCTTGAACGCGTTCACGCCTTCACGATAGTCGTCGCTGAACCCCGCCTCACGCTGCAGGTCGCGCTCGAGGTCGAGCTGCGCATCGAGCGAATTCCCGGCCGAGGCATGGAGCGCCTTTTTTAGCAAACCGAAACCCTTGGTTGGCCCGCTTGCCAGCGTCCGCGCGAGCGCCATCGCCTCGTCGGCGAGGCGCTCGTCGTCCACCGCTTTCCAGATCAGGCCCCACTGCTCGGCGCGCTCGGCGCTGAGCGGCTCGGCAAGGAGCGCAAGGCCCATCGCGCGCGCCGCGCCGATGAGGCGGGGCAGGAAGAACGTCCCGCCCGAGTCCGGCACGAGCCCGAGCCGGGCGAACGCCTGCACGAAGCTCGCCGAGCGCGCGGCGATGACGATGTCGCAGGCGAGCGCGAGGTTGGCGCCGGCACCGGCGGCGACGCCGTTTACCGCGCATACGATGGGCTTGGGCAGGGCGCGCAGGCGGCGCGCGAGCGGGTTGTAGTGCGAGCCGAGCGAGACGGAAAGATCGATCGGCGCCGCTCCTGCGCTCACGTCGCGCTCGGCGAGATCCTGCCCGGTGCAGAAACCCCGACCCGCGCCGGTGATGAGCAACGCGCGGATTTGCGGATCGTCGGTGGCGCGCTCCAGCGCCGCGCGCAGTTGCGCGTGCATTTCCGGATTGAGCGCGTTCAGCTTCTCGGGCCGGTTGAGCGTGATCGTCTCGACGCCGGCGTCCACAGAGACGAGGACCGAGGGCATGGGTTTAGAATTCTGCCATGCCCCAGGTCTACGCCATCGACGGCATCGTGCCGGTCGTCGATCCGAGCGCTTATGTGCATCCGAGCGCAGTGCTGATCGGCGACGTCATCGTTGCGGCGCGGGCGTACATCGGGCCGTGCGCCAGCCTGCGAGGCGATTTCGGGCGCATCGTGGTCGAGGAGGGCGCCAACATCCAGGATCACTGCACCCTGCACGGCTTTCCGGGCAAGGACACCGTTGCGGGCGCCGAGAGCACGGTTGGGCATGGGGCGATCCTGCATGGCTGCGTCGTCGGGCGCGGCGCGCTGGTCGGCATGAACGCGGTGGTCAACGACAATGCCGAAATCGGCGAGGACGCCGTGGTCGCCGCGCTCGCCTTCGTGAAGGCGGAGGCACGCATTCCGGCGCGCTCGCTCGCCGCCGGCATCCCGGCGCGCGTGCTGCGCCAGCTCTCCGCGGACGAGATCCGCTGGAAGCGCGACAACATGCTGCTCTACCAGCAGCTCGCGGTGCGCAGCGCGAC
>DASQIG010000500.1:0-1931 GCA_035631735.1 Burkholderiales bacterium
CGCGCCTTCGATCTCGGCGAGACGCGCAGGCTCGCGGTGCTGGCGGCCGGCCTGCACAAGGAGTTCGGGCCGCTCTACGGACTCGTCAACAACGCCGGCATCGGCACGAGCGGCGTGCTCGCGATCATGCCCGACGAGCACATCGAGCGGCTGGTGCAGATCAACCTGGTGTCACCCATGCTGCTCACCAAGTTTGTCGTGCGGCGCATGATGAGCGAGCGCGCGGGGCGCATCGTCAACATCTCCTCGATCGTCGCTTCTACCGGCTACCACGGACTCTCGGCCTACTCAGCCACCAAGGCGGCGCTGATCGGCCTCACGCGCTCGCTGGCGCGCGAGGTCGGTGCGCTCGGCATCACGGTGAACGCCGTGGCGCCGGGCTTCGCCGACACCGAGATGACCAGTGAGCTCGGCGAGGGGGAGCGGGAGAAGATCATGCGGCGCAGTGCGCTGCGCCGGCTCGTCACGAGCGACGACGTCGCGGGCGCGGTCGAGTTCCTCATGAGCGATGCCGCGAAGAGCATCACCGGCACGACGCTCACGGTGGATGCGGGCAACACGGCCTAGAGCCGGAGCTTTCCGGACACGATCCTCTGATAGAGCGCTGCATCGAGGCGCAGGTACTCTCCGCGCGCGACGTCATCGAGGTAGAGCGCATCACTCACCTGCGCCGGATCGTAACCCTGTCGGGCGAGCTCCTGGGTGCGGAGCTTGAAGGTGCCGGTGATCTCGAGGGTTGAGACGATGCGCACGAATAGCGGCCGCGCGTAGGCAGGCAGCGCGTTCGCGAGCGTGCGGCGCAGCTCCGCGAGGTCGAAACCCGGGCCGACGACCAGCGATGCCATGCCCGCGCGTCCGTCGGCGTTCGGCACCGCGACGCCGTACACGGCGACTTCGGCCACCCCGCGGCAACCCGAGATCGCGGCTGCGATCTCGGTGGTCGAGACGTTCTCGCCCTTCCAACGGAAGGTATCGCCGACCCGGTCGACGAAATAAAAGAATCCCTGCTCATCGCGCCGCATGAGATCACCGGTGCGGTACCAGGCGTCGCCGGCGGCAAAGACATCGCGCAGGACCTTTTTCGCCGAGGCCACGGAATCCGCGTAGCCCTCGAAGCGCGTGGCGCCGTCGGTGTCGAGGATCTGGCCGATCGCCTCGCCGGCTTCGCCGTCGACGCAGGGAATGCAGCGCCCTTGCGCGTTGCGCGCGGGCGCACCTGTGTCGAGGTCGTGCTTTACGACGGCCACGGGCATGCGGTGCGCGAGGAAGGGGGGGATGCGGCCGATCGCGCCGACCCGGCCCTCGCAGTTATAGAGCGAGAAGTTGCCCTCCGTCGCCGCGTAGTACTCGAGGATCTGCGGAATGCGGAAGCGGCGCTGGAAAGGCTCCCACACCTCGCCGCGCAGGCCGTTGCCGCAGGCGAGGCGCAGCTCGTGGGCGGTCTCGTTTGCGTCGTGCGGTGCGTTGAGGAGATATCGGCAGAGCTCGCCAATGTACTGGAACAGCGTGCAGCGCTCGGCGACCACATCCTTCCAGAAGCTGCTCACTGAGAAACGCTCGCGCAGCACCACGGAGCCACCGCCGACCAGTGCGGCGCCGGTCGCCACGACGCCGCCGACACTGTGGTACATGGGGAGGCAATTGAAAAGCCGGTCCCCTGCGCGGATGTCGGCGAGGCCGGCGAACCAGTGGCTCCACTGCATGAGGCGCGCATGACTCACGTTGGCTGCCTTGGGGAGACCCGTGGTGCCGGAGGTATAGATATAGAGCGCACGGTCCGCGAGCGAGGGCAGGGGACAGTCTGTTTCAGCGAGCGGCGTGCCCGGCAGGCTTTCGACCTCGCGCTCGAGGCGCGGCAGGTCCTGACCACCGTCGCCGTAGCTCCAACAGACCACGCGCGCCTCGAGCTGAGTGCGCACGGCCGCGAGTAC
>DASQIG010000501.1:0-5497 GCA_035631735.1 Burkholderiales bacterium
ACGTTGCCTAATTCGATATATGCCGAGCAAAGTGAATACAAACGGCACGACGAGAGGCGCGGATAGCCACAACAGGTCAGCGGAACCTAGCGTCATCGCGTCTCAGCCCTTCTGCAGCTCGCCCATGTCCGCTTTGGGTCGTAAGCGGACATTAGTTTACGTTCGGTTCGCCAAGAGCAGACTTTCACGCATGTCACGCCTTCTTTACTAGGACACCGTGTTGCCGAAGCTCCGCTTCAAATTCGTCGGGGTCTGCGGGCGATACGACAACGTACTTGGAAAACCAGGCGGACTTTTTGTTGATTAGATACTTCGGCCCGCACCGATTGACGAACCGGTACGCGGACCAGCGCGAAATCCACTTCCATTGCGTTTCCACGGCTTCGATGTTTTCAAACGGAACGGTGGCGATTACGAACAACCGCAAAAGTACAAATTGAACGCCGTTTTCCCCTATCCGCACATCGGCGAGAAGTGCGAGCGGGTTAAGAAGATCGAGCAGCCGGTCAAGCGGTTTCACGCGTGCTGGTGCCAAATGTTCGGAACGACCGCTATGGGGCCAAGAGGAGACATTGGCCTTATCGGGCCTGACGATATTGCTCGACGGCAGAAAGAGCATTCGCCCCGAGCGTTTTGGCTTCGGCATCTAATTCATGCGGCATAGGGCTAAGCCAAGAAGCACCTACATCAATCATCGCGTCAGCGAGTTTCAGTGCTTCCTGCGGGTTACCGCCGCGAAGGAGGCGCGCAATCGATACGTAGGTCTTTGTGTGGCCAGCCGTGGCGATATAGGTACCGGAACGGTCATTCGCCGCACCGGTTCTAAGTCCAGCTACGTAGCCGATGGCGCCGCCGAGCACTGCCGCGACCACGCCGACAAGCATCAATTGCTTAGACATTTGCTGTCCCCCCGTTTGCCTGCCGCTCCAAGTGTCCGCTTTGGGTCGAAGCCGGACAGTCATACGCAACAAAACGCGTTCTGTCCCGATTTCGGGTCTATGCGCTAGCGGCTGCCGGAGCGCGTGCGGGTGAGCTGGCTGGTGGTGCTGGCGAGCCGCGCCGCAAGGATCTTGATGAGCTCGATTGCGGCGTCCGGGTTCTCGCGGATCACCTTCATGAAGAGCTCCTTGGAGATCTTTAGCGTCTCGACCTGGGTGAGCGCCTTGGCGGTGGCGGTGCGCGGCACCTCGCCGTAGATCGCGATCTCGCCGAGCAGATCGTTCTTGCCCATGGTGTTGATGACGATCGGGCCGGATGGCGTCGGCACCGAGATCTCGACCGTGCCGTCGATGATGATGTAGGCCGAGTCGCCGACGTCGCCGGCGTTGAACATCACCTGTCCGGTGTCGTACTTCAGCCGCTCCGCCGAGAAGCAGAGCAGCTTCTGCATCGCCGGCTGGATTTTGCTGAAGATTTGCACCTGCCGGATCAGCTCGACTTCCTGCTCGAGGCTCATGGCTTGCCTTTCATGCGGCGAGCAGCAGCTTCTGCAGCGGCCCGCCATTCGATTTCAACTCGGCGAAGGCGCCCTTCTCGGCGAGCCTGCCGCGCTCCATCACCAGCACCACGCCGAAGCGCTCGGCAAGGTCCGGGCGCTGCACCACCCAGACCAGCCCGCGGCCCTTGCGCTCGGCGAGGATGCCCTCGAGCAGGCGCTGCTGCGAAGCCGGATCGAGCCCCGCGACCGCGTGGTCGACGACCAGCAGCTCGGGACGCTTGACCAGCGCGCGCACCAGCGCGACCTTCTGCCGGTCGGCGATCGCGAGCCGCGCGCCGCCGACGCCCACCTGGTAGTCGAGGCCGATTCTCACCACCAGGGGGCGCAGGCCAAGCTCGTCCATCAGCTCGCGCACCAGCGCGGTGATGCGCGTGGTGGCGTCGGCCTGGCCGGTGACGATCTTGCCGAAGAGGATGTTGTCCTGGAGCGATGCGACGCTGTTGTAGCGCTGCGCCTCGAAGAACTCGATCGCGCCGCGCAGCTCCCCGGGCAGGTTGGCGGCGAAATAGCGCCGCGCCTCGACCACGCGCGCCTCGAAGCCCTCGTCGATCAGCCCCAGGCGGTGCCGGTCGGCGATCAGCTTGAAGGTGAGCGAGATGAGCGCCAGGCGCTCGGCCTCGTCGATCTCCTTCAGCCCGAGCTCGCCCGCGCGCTGCAGGATCGCCTCGTATTGCGGCAGGTCGTCCTGGCGGATGAAGCTGTACTGCGCGAAGAATTCATGCCCCGGCGGCAGGTCGCTGAAGAGCTCGACCATCGTCTCGGCCACCTTGTGGCCGGTGCGCAGCAGGAGCTCGTAGAGCCCGGTGTCGTGCAGCACGCGGCGCACGTAGGCATTCGCCGTCAGGTCCTCGGGGTCGAAGGCGCGGCCGACCGGCGTGCCGAACAGCAGGTTCTCGGCGAGCGTGGCGTTGCGGTTGTACTGGTCGGGGTCGAAGCGTTCGACCCAGTCCTGGATGCCGAGCGAGGCGAGCCGCTCGCGCAGGCGCGCCCGAGCCGCGAGCACGCGCCCGGCGAGCGTGCTGTTCTTGCGCGTATCGGCGGCGCCGCGCAGGCCGAGCTCGAAGATCGTCTCCTCGAGGTCGACCACCGCGAGCAGCTGCGCGATGCGCGCATCGAGCTCGTCGCGCCCGGCGACCCCGGCCGCGGCGTAGTCGGTCCAGTCGGCGTCGATATCGAGCGTGCTGTTGCCGGTGCGCGCCGCTTCCTTCAGCTCGAGCTCGCGCTCGCGCCTGGCCTGGTCGTCATAGCGCGCCTCGCGCACCGGCCGGTGCTTGAGGCTGTAGACGATGTTCTGGCGCACCGACAGCGGAAAGAGGTAGGCGGGCGCGCCGACGTAGGCGAGCGCGCGACCGGTGACCGCCTCGGGAGCGCGCGTCAGCTCCACGCCGCCCAGCTCGATCGTGCCGCTGGTCGGCATCACCAGCCGCGCGAGCAGCTGCGCGAGCTCGCTCGCTCCGCTCGCCGGCCGCCCGACGATGGCGATGTGCTCCTTGAGCGCACATTCGAACGACACGCCGTCGACGACGCGCGCACCGGCATCGTCGTGCAGCGTCACGCCCGCCACCTTGAGCCGGCCGTCGTGCGGCAGCTGCGGCGCCTCGAGCGGCGCCTGCAGCTCGGCCGGCACCGTTTCCTCCGCGGTGAACACCTCGACAACCTGGTTGTACTTGATCTCGACGTCGAGGCGCTGCTGATCCCAGTCGATCAACTCCTTCACCGGCGCGGGCAGATCCTTGTACGCCGCAATGACGGCAACCAGCGCCCCAAGGTCCAGGTGCCCGACGATCACCAGGTAGCCGCCCACCGTATAGAAGAGGAACGGCGTCACCTGCGAGAGGAAGTTGTTCAGGAACTTGACCAGGAACTTGCGCTGGTAGAGCTCGAAGCGGATGCGAAAGATCTTTGCCAGCCGGGCGGAGATCTCGGCGCGCTCGTAGTTCGAGGTGTCGTGCGCGTGGATCTCCGCCGCGCCGTCGACGCACTCGGCGATGCGCCCGGCGAGCGCGCGCGCGGTGAGCTGGCGCTCGCGGCCGAGCACCAGCAGGCGCTTGCGCAGCCGCGGGATGACGACCGCCTGCACGCCGACCACCGCGAGCGCGATCAGGCCGAGCCAGATCTGCTGGTAGACGATGAAGAACATCGCGGTGAGCCCCTGGCCGCCGAGAAACAGCGGCGTGATGAGCGCCTCGCCGATGAAGCCGCCGAGCGGCTCGACCTCGTCCTTGATCATGGTCGCCATCTCGGCGGCCTTCACGCGGCGAAAGCGCGCCAGCGGAAAGCGCAGGATGTGGTCGAACAGCGCGTAGCGCAGGCGCCTGAGCATGCGCTCGCCCATCCAGCCCTTCATGGTGTTGATCTGGAGCTTGATCCAGCCGTTGAGGACGATCAGCACCAGGAACAGGACCGACAGTGCAAATAGATAAGGCAGGCGCTCGAGGTCCATGCCGAGGAAGCGCTTCATCGAAGCGGCATCGGGGAAGCCGACGCCCTGGATCGCCTGGTTGATGATGGTCTTCGGCAGGTCGAGCGACAGGTAATACACGACCATCGATGCGACCACCAGCGGCACGATCAAGAGCTGATCGCGCTTGCTGTAGCGGATGATGAAGGCGAAGAGGCTGCGTTCCAGTGGAAAAAATCCCCTGTACCATTATATTGAATGAGGGATAAACGCCCTTTCACCGTGCGCTTCTGGGGCGTGCGCGGCTCGATTGCCTGCTCGGGGCCGCGCACCGCGCGCTACGGCGGCAACACCTCGTCGCTCGAAGTGCGCTGCGGCGACGAGCTCCTGCTGTTCGACGCCGGCACCGGCATGCGCTATCTCGGCAAGACGCTCGACGGCGCGCGGCTCGACGCCGACCTCTTTTTCACGCACACGCATTTCGACCACATCTGCGGGCTGCCGTTCTTCAGGCCGCTGTTCGATGCGCAGAACCACTTTCGCCTGTGGGCGGGACACCTGCGCGGCGCGATGACCCTCAAGCGGGTGCTCGCCGAGTTCATGATGTCGCCGCTCTTTCCGGTGCCGCCGGAAGTATTCCGCTCGTCGCTCGAATACCGCGACTTCAGCGCGGGCGAGACGCTCACCACGATGAAAGGCACGCGCGTGCGCACCGCGGCGCTCAACCATCCCGACGGCGCCACCGGCTACCGCGTCGAATACAACGGCCACTCGATGTGCTACGTCTCCGATACCGAGCACGTGCCGGGCAGCCTCGACCGCAACATCCTCGGCCTGATCGCCGCTGCGGACCTCGTCATCTACGACTGCATGTACACCGACGACGAGTACCGCCGCTACGTCGGCTGGGGACATTCCACCTGGCAGGAGGGCATCCGCCTGTGCAAGGAAGCGCGCGCGAAGCGCATGGTGGTGTTCCACCACGACCCCGACCACGACGACGACATCCTCGACGGCATCGCGCGCGAGGTGGAGAAGGCGCTGCCCGGCTCGCTGGTCGCGCACGAGGGACTGGTCCTCGAGCCGTGAAGGTCCTCGGCTGGATCGAGGACCTCGCCGCAGATCTCACTGCCATTGGCGCCGGCGCGCCGCCTGCGCCGCGCTGGGACCAGGACTGGTTCCCGCGCCTCGATGCTGCAGCTGCCTACGCCATGGTGCGCATGACGCGCCCGGCGCGCATCGTGGAAGTCGGCAGCGGGCATTCGACGCGCTTCCTTGCGCGTGCAGTGCGAGACGGCGGGCTAGGCACGCAGATCACAGCCATCGATCCCGCGCCGCGGGCGAGCATCAGCGGCCTTCAAGTGCGCTGCTTGCGCCAGCCGGTACAGGCGTGCGCGCTCGAGGTCTTCAATTTGGCGCCGGGCGACATCCTGTTCATCGATTCGAGCCATCAGCTAAAGCCGGGCAGCGACGTCGAGTTCCTGCTCGACCGCGTGCTGCCGCGCCTGGCAAGCGGGGTGCGCATCCACTTCCACGATATCTTCTTGCCGGATGAGTACCCGGCGCAGTGGGCCTGGCGGCGCTACAACGAGCAGACG
>DASQIG010000502.1:0-3446 GCA_035631735.1 Burkholderiales bacterium
CGCGGCGCGCCGGATTTCGGTTTCGGTGCCGGGCGGTCCGGGATTGGAGTCTCGATGAGCTGCGCGAGCTTCATGAACTCGAGCGGAGCGGGCGGCGGCACGGCGGCCGCCTGCTGCGGCGGCACGGGCTGCGCCGGCGGCGGAGCGGCGAGCGCCGGGTCCGGCGCGCTTTGCACCGGGCGGCGCTTCGCTTCCTCAGCGGAATTAAATGCGAGCGGGGTGGCAAGCGCCGGGCGCGGCCGCAGTTCGTAAGTAACCCACACGACCCACGCCACCGAAACGAGCAGCAGCGCCGCCACGATGCGCCAGAACCATTCGCGCCGGCCCGGGAAACGCGGCACGACGCGCACCTGTCCGGGCGGCACGTCTGCAGACGCAGCATCGATCGCCTGACGGCGATCGAGATCGCGCAACATGCGGTTGACGAGGCTCATGCGGCTCGTGGCAACAGCCACCACCACGGGCGTGGGCGCGACGCCGACGGCGTATCTGCGATCGCGCCCCTCAAATGGCGCCGTTCCAGCGCCTGCGCGCCTTCGCCGTAAGCGAGAAGCATGGCCTTGTGCATGAGAATGTTGATCAGGCGCGGCAAGCCGCGGCTTGCACGGTGCAGCGTGCGGCGCGCACTCGCGGAGAGCAGCGGAGCGCCCGCGTGGCCCGCAACGGCCAGGCGGTGTGCCACGTAGGCGCCGACTTCGTGCTCGGCAAGCCCTTCAAGCCGGTGCTCGAACATGATGCGCTGGCGCAACTGCCGGATCGACGGGCTGGACAGTTTGCGGTCGAGCTCCGGCTGGCCGAACAGCACGACCTGCAGGAGCTTGCGCTTCTCCGTCTCGAGATTCGTCAGCAGCCGCAGCGCCTCGAGCGTCTCGAGCGGCATCGACTGGCTTTCGTCAATGCAGACCAGCACGCGCTTGCGCAGCCGCGCCATGTCGAGCAACGCCTTGGTGATGGCGCGCAGCAGGTGATGCTGATCGACGCCTGCATCGACGGGAAGCTCGAGCTCCTCGGCGAGGGCGAGCATCAGCGTCCTCGGCTCGAAGCTCGGGTTCGGGATGTAACAGGTCACCCAGCTCTCATCGAGCGTGGCAAGAAGCTTGCGGCAAAGGAGCGTCTTGCCGGCGCCCACCTCGCCCGTGACCTTGACGAAGCCGTCGCCGTTCGCAATCGCCACGAGCAGCGTGTTGAGCGCCTCCTGGCTGCCGCAACAGCAGTAGAAATAGCTCGTATCCGGGGTGATGCCGAAGGGCGGCTCGCGCAGGCCGAAATGAGCGAGATAGTTCATCGCATCTCCTTGCCGGCCATGTCGCGACCAAGCGCATCCATTCGTTCGCGCGCTTCGCGCGCGTCATCGCTCCAGTCTCGGTCCGATTCGAGGATCGTGGGCTTGAGCAGGATGACGAGCTCCTTCTTCTCCCGTACCCGGTTGGTGCTGCGCAGGAGGACGTTGGCCGGGCCCCAGTCGGGCGCCCCCGGCAGGCCGCCGCGCACGTCGTTGATCTCGGTGCGCATCAGGCCGCCGATGGCGACGATGCTGCTGTCCGCGACGCGCACGATGGTGTCCGTTTCGCGGATGGTGTTGCGCGCCGTCGGCACGTTGAAGCTGCCCGCCGATCCCAGGTCGAGCACGCGCTGCACCTGCACGATGTCGTTGATCGTCGGATGGATATGCAGCGTGATCATGCCGCGCTCGTCGATCTGCGGCGTCACATCGAGAACGATGCCCGAAAAGTAAGGCTGGAACTCAGGCGACACTGTCGCCGGCGTGCTCACCGTGCCGATCGTCGGCGGCGTCACGGTGACGTTCGAAACGAACAGCTCGTCCTGCCCGACTTTGAGCACCGCCTTCTGGTTGTTGATGGTCGCGACGCGCGGGCTGGAGAGCACCTGCACGTTGCCTTGCGTTTCCAGGAATGTCACGAGCGAAGCGAAGCTGTTGGTCGACGCCGCGACGCCGACCACTGCGCCGGCGGGGCCGGTGAGGAGCTGCGCCTCCGCCGAAGTGCGCAGCGCCGACCTGATGTCTGTCGGCGGCGGCGGGGAGAATTGCGCGGAGCTCGATTCAAACAGGGTGCGCGGCGCGGCCAGCGGTCGCGTCGCCTGGCCCACCGCGACGTGGTGACTGAAAAGTGTCCAGTTGATACCCGACTGGAACTGGTCGGAGAGGGTCACCTCGATGATCTTCGCTTCGAGCATCACCTGCCGCTCCACGGCCAGGCGCGTGGCACGCAGATAGTCCTCTACCGAGCGCAGCTCCGCGGGTGTGGCTCGCACGACGACGATCCCGGACTGCGGCGACACGACAATCGAGCGGTCGCTCTCCGCGTGCCGACGATTGCAGCTCGCGCGCTGGCGATCCTCCGGCGCCTGCAGCGCGCCCGCACTAGCGGCCGCGCTGGCCGCTGCGGCAGCGTCGGCCGCCCCCTGCCGGCTCGGCGGAAACGCAATCGCCACCAACGCCTCGCACAGATCCGACCAGAACATCGCCTCCTGGTTGGTCGTGATGCGCGTGCTATCGACGCTCTGAGCACCGCCGATCTGGTTCGCCACCTGGTTCACCTGGGACCCAGCTCCGCCACCGGGGATGCCGGGCGTAAGGCTGGCTCCTAATGTTCCCGGCGTCAGACCACCGCCCCTGCCGACGAGCGTGTTGGAATTGACACGCAGCTGGCTGAGGCCGCGGCGCTGCGCAGCGAGATAGTTCACCTGGAAAACGCGCGCCTGGATGCCCGGCGGCTGAATGAAGATGCGCGTGCCTTCGATGCGGTATTCGTAGCCGTAGACCTCGCGGATGGCATCGAGCGCCTCGCGCAGCGTCACGTCCTTCAGGTTGAGGCTGATATTGCCGGCGACATTCGGTGGCACGAGCATCGAGTAGCGCGTCCCGGCGACGAGTGAACTGAAGACCTGCGTGGCGGGCGCGTTCGCCACCGAGAGGTCGAAGCGCTGGTCGATCGGCTCGCCGCCGACTTTGGGCATCTCCATGCGCAACGGCGGCAGCAGCTGCGGCTCAAGCGGCGGCGCGGGCGGAGCCTTCTGCTTTTCGGCGCGCGAAAGTGCGTCCTGGATCGATGGGTCGACAGTGGAAGTCGGCGGCGGCAGGGCGCACGAGGCGGCGAGCAGCACGGAGATCACGAGCAGGCGTCTCATCAGCGGCTCTCTTTCCTGTTGGCAGCAGCTTCGACGGATTGGCGCTCGATGTTGGGGTAGAGCTTGAGCGTCTCTATGACTTCGCCGCGCTTGAGTTTCACTTCTGTCTCGTCGATCGCGACGAGCGTCGCGCCGTCGACCTTGCCGCCCAACGGCACGGTCACGCCATCGATGACGGCAAGCTTGCGCGTGGCCGAGATGAGAATGCTCTGCAACCGCCCCGAGGGCTGCGCGGCATCGCCGACGGTGCCGGAGTGCATGATCGTCGGCGGACGAGTCGGGTCGGCGAGCGCACC
>DASQIG010000503.1:0-6113 GCA_035631735.1 Burkholderiales bacterium
GGATACGCTCGTTCAGCGGATACTCGTACGTGATCAACCGGCTACTCAAGCGAAAAACCTGGGCGGATTCTGCGCGATTTGGTTGACCGGCACAACCTAAGCGCCAGCGTGCGCGGCCATCTTCAGGTAGCGCGCGTGCAGCGCAGCCACCTGGGCGTGCAGCGCGTCGAGCGCGCCGCTGTTGTCGATCACATCATCGGCCGCGGCGAGTCGCGCAGCGCGCGGCACCTGCTGCGCCATGATGGCGCGCAGCTCGCGCTCGGGCAGGCCGCTGCGGCTGCGCGCGCGCTCAAGCTGCAGCGCCTCGGGCGCGTCGACGACCAGCACGCGGTCGACGCGGCTCCTGTAGTCGCCCGCTTCCACGAGCAGCGGCACGACATAAATCACATACGGACCGCGCGCCGCGGCCATGCGCCGCTCGGCCTCGGCGCGGATCATCGGATGCAGCAGCTCTTCGAGCGAGCGCTTCGCTTGCGGGTCGCTGAACACGCGCTGGCGCATCGCCTCGCGGTCCATCGCCCCGCTCGGGCTGATGAAGGCCTCGCCGAAGAGCGCCTTGAGGTGCTCCAGCGCGGCGCCGCCCGGCGCCGTGAGCTGGTGCGCGATCGCGTCGCTATCCACGACCGAGGCGCCCAGGCGCTCGAACTCGCCCGCAGCGGCGCTCTTGCCGCTGCCGATGCCGCCGGTGAGGCCAACCACGAAGGTCACAAGGGGAAGAAAATCAAAGGCGCTCTGCGTACCAGTGCAGGATCGGCGCGCCCCAGTAAAGCGCGATCAGCGCCGCGATCGCGATGTAGGGCCCGAAATGGAAGCGAAAGCCGGCGTCCCAGCGGCCGCGCGCCGCGAGCATTTGCGCCGCGCCGAAGACGAGGCCCACCAGCGAGGAAAGCAGGATCACGAGCGGCAGCATCTTCCACCCGAGGAACGCGCCGACCGCCGCGTTCATCTTGAAGTCGCCGTAGCCCATGCCTTCTTTCCCGGTGGCGAGCTTGTAGCCCCAGTAGACGAGCCAGAGCGCGAGATAACCGGCGACCGCGCCGATCAGCGCCTCGGTAAGCGGCGCGAATGCGCCGCCGAGATTGAGCAGCAGCCCGATCCACACCAGCGGCAGGGTGAGATCGTCCGGCAGAAGGCCGGTCTCCTGGTCGATGAAGGCGAGCGCGATGGTGAACCAGACGAAAAGCGTCGCCCCCAGGGCAGCGAGCGAGGCGCCGAAGCGCCAGAACGAATAGGCGGCGCCAATGCCGGCCAGGAGCTCGACCAGCGGGTAGCGCGCGCTGATGCGCGCGCCGCAGCGCGAGCATTTGCCGCGCAGCGCGAGCCAGCTCACCAGCGGAATGTTCTCCAGCGCGCCGATGCCGTGGCCGCAGGCCGGGCAGCGCGAGCGCGGCGTGAGGAGATTGAGCGGCGGCTCGCGCGGCGGCGCCTCGCCCGCGAGCGCGGCGCATTCGGCGCGCCATTCGCGCTCCATCATCTTGGGCAGGCGGTAAATCACGACGTTCAGGAACGAGCCGATGCACAGCCCGAATAACAGCGCCAGCCAGGGAAGGACGGCTGGCTGTGCGAGCCAGCCGAGCGACGCCACGCTAGACAGCCTGTCCTATCTTGAAGATCGGCAGGTACATGGCGATCACCATGCCGCCGATCAGGGTGCCGAGCACCACCATGATCATCGGCTCCATGAGCGAGGAGAGCGCTTCCACCGCGTCGTCGACCTCCTGCTCGTAGAAGTCGGCCACCTTGCTGAGCATGCCGTCGAGCGCGCCGGTCTCCTCGCCGATCGACACCATCTGCAGCACCATGTTGGGGAAGACATTGACGTTCTGCATGGCGACGGTGAGCGCCGTGCCCGAGGCCACCTCGCCCTGGATCTGCTTGGTCGCCATCTGGTACACGTAATTGCCGGCCGCGCCGCCGACCGAGTCGAGCGCTTCAACGAGCGGCACGCCGGCTGCGAACATGGTGGAGAGCGTGCGCGTCCAGCGCGCGATCGACGACTTCCTGACGAGATCGCCAAACACCGGGACCTTCAGCATCAGCCGGTCCATGAAGATCTGCACCGCGAGCGAGCGCTTCCAGGCGGCGAAAAAGCCGTAGATGCTGCCGCCGACGACTAGGAAGATGAGGTACCAATACCTCACGAAGGCATCCGAGATCGCCATCACGAAGAGCGTCGGCGCCGGCAGGTCTGCGCCGAAGCTGGTGAACACCTCCTTGAACGCCGGGATCACGAAAATCATGATCACCGCGGTGATGATGAACGCGACCGCGATGATGGCGATCGGATAGAACAGCGCGGCCTTGATCTTCGACTTGATGGCGAGGATCTTTTCCTTGTAGCTCGCCAGGCGGTCGAGCAGCGACTCGAGAATCCCGGCCTGCTCGCCGGCGGCCACCAGGTTGCAGAACAGCGCATCGAAATACAGCGGGTATTTACGGAACGCGGCGGCGAGCGAGGAGCCGGTCTCGACGTCGGTCTTGATCTCGAAGAGGAGCTTCGCCACCGCGGGATTGCTGGCGCCCTTGCCGACGATGTCGAACGACTGCAACAGCGGCACGCCGGCCTTCATCATCGTTGCCAGCTGGCGCGTGAAGAGCGAGATGTCTTTCTCCCTGACCTTGCCGCCCGAGCCGCGTTTCTGCTTCTTGACCTTCTGCACCATGATGCCCTGGCGGCGCAGCGTCGCGTTCACCGCCGTCTCGCTCACGGCGCGCAGCTCGCCACGCACGGTCTTGCCGCCTTTGTCGCGGCCTTCCCAGGTATAGATGAAGTCCTTCGGCCCTTTTGCTACGGCTGCTGCGGTTGCCATCTCGAAATCCTCCCTGCGCGGGGAGCATGATGCCCGGGGTGGCAGCCTTTGTAAAGCCTGAAGTTCCCGCTCTAAGCCACTGAGGTCTCTGTACTTTCTACATCCGCAAGCGGGCGGAAAATCCTCACGGTTTTGATCGTGCGCCCCTGCGCGTGGACGATCTCCATGGGCACGTTGCCGATCTTGATGGCGACGTCCGCCTCGGGGATTTCCTGCAAATGTTCAACGATCAAGCCGTTCAGCGTCTTCGGACCGTCGGTCGGCAGCGACAGTCCGAGCGCGCGGTTCACCTCGCGCACCGGCATCGCGCCCTCGGCGGTAGCGGTGCCGTTGTCGTCCCAGGCGAGCGGCAGGGCGCTGGGCAGCGTGGTGGTGAACTTGCCGATGATCTCCTCGATGATGTCCTCGAGCGTCACGAGGCCCATGAGCTCGCCGTATTCGTCCACCACCAGCGCGAGGCGCTCGCGGTTCTCCTGGAAATACTGCAGCTGCGCGAGCGCCGAAGTGCTCGCCGGCACATAGTAGGGCTCGTCCAGCACGGCGAGCAGCGCCTGCTCGTCGAGCGAGCCGGCGTGCAGCGCACCGAGGATCCTGCGCACCAGCAGGATGCCGGCGATGTCGCCTTCATGGTTGCGGAATACGGGCAGGCGCCGGTGATAGGTGGTGCCGAGCTGGCGCGACACGGTCTGCATGCCGTCCTCGAGGCACACCGACTCGATGCGCGCGCGCGGCACCATGATGTCCTGCACGGTGATCGCGCCGACGTCGAAGAGATTCACGAGGATCGACAGGTGCTTCTTCGGCATGAAGCTCGAGGACTCGAGCACCAGCGTGCGGATCTCCTCCGGCGAGAGCTTGGGCTCGTCGCTCGGCCGGCCGGGTCGGATGCCGAGCATCAGAAGCAGCGGCCGCGCGAACAGGTTCACGAACCAGGTGACCGGGTTCAGCAGCCACATGAGCGGCTTGAGTACGTAAACCAGAAGCAGCGCGGTGCGCTCGGGATACGTCGCGCCGATCACCTTCGGCGTGATTTCCGCGAACACGATGATGATGAAGCCGACCACGATCGGCGTCAGGAAAACCACCCAGCGATCCCCGCCGAAAAGATGCGCCGCGATAAAGCCGGCCACCGTGGTGGCCCCGGTGATCGCGAGCGTATTGCCGATGAGGATGCCGCCGAGCAGCCGGTCGGTGCGCTTCAGGAGATCTGCCACCATGAGCGCGCCGACGCGTCCCTGGGCCACCAGATGGCGCAGGCGATAGCGGTTGAACGCCATCATCGCGGTCTCGGCGATGGAGAAGAACGCGGAGAGCGCGAGCAGCACGCCGAGCGCGGCGAACATCCAGCCGAGGGAGATCTCGGGCATCAGGAGCGGTGCAGCAGCACTTCGAGCACGAAGCGGCTCCCCGGGTAGGCGAGCATCAGGGCGACGAACCCGCTCACCGTCCAGCGCAGCGCCGTGCGCCCGCGCCAGCCGTAGCGCCAGCGCCCGGCGAGCAGCAGCCCGAAGATCAGCCACGACAGCACGGCGAACACCGTCTTGTGCTCGACGCGCATCGGGCGGCCGATGAACGACTCCGAGTAAGCGATGCCGAGCATCAGCGTCACGGTCAGCACCGCGAACGCGGCGCCGATCAGCGCGAACACCAGCCGCTCGAGCGAGAGCAGCGCCGGCAGGCGCCCGAGCGGCCCGTCGAGCCCGGCGCTAGCCTCGTGCAGGCGGTTCTCGACCCTGGCGATGAGCAGCGCATGCAGCAGCGCCACGGTGAAGAGGCTATAGGCGAGCATGCCGGCCACGAGGTGCAGCCGGAACTCGAACGACACTGCATCGGGACTGACTCGGCCGGGAAAGAACGCCGGCAGCGGCGCGCAAACCGCGGCGGCGAGCAGCAGGATGGAGTAGAGCGCGTCGACCGGGAAGAAGAAGCCTTCGATCCAGCACATCAGCACGGCGAGAAACATCATCACCGAGAGCGCCTGCGCGAAGCCGAAGCGCAGCTCGTGCGCGGCAAAGATGTCCGGGTAGAGCGCGAGCCCCTGCAGCGCGAGCGGCACGAGCATCGCGGCGCGCTCCCAGGCGCGCAACGGCTGCGCCTGCGCGCCCGCGCGCCAGCGGGTGCTCCAGAAGTGCCACGCCAGTACGAGGTACGCAGCGGCTGCGATCCCGTGAATTACAATGTCGGGCACCTCTTCAGTTTATCACCTGAAGTTTCGACCTTTCGGCCAATGCTCGAGAACCTGACCGCGCGCCTCGCTGGCATCGTGAAGCACATCCGCGGCGAGGCGCGCCTCACCGAAGCGAACATCCAGGAAGCGCTGCGCGAAGTGCGCATCGCGCTGTTGGAAGCCGATGTCGCGCTGCCGGTGGCGAAGCATTTCATCGACGCGGTGCGCGCGAAAGCGCTCGGCGCCGAAGTGATCGGCAGCCTCACGCCGGGCCAGGCGCTGGTCGGCGTGGTGCATCGCGAGCTCACCGCGCTGATGGGCGAAGCGAACGCGCCGCTCAACCTCGCGACGCAGCCGCCCGCCGTGATCCTGATGGCGGGCCTGCAGGGCTCGGGCAAGACGACGACCAGCGGCAAGCTCGCGCGAGCGCTGATTGCGCAGAAGAAAAAGGTCGCGCTCGTCTCCTGCGATGTCTACCGGCCCGCCGCCATCGAGCAGCTGAAGACCTTGGCGGCGCAGGTGGGCGCGCAGTTCATCTCCTCGGCCGTCGGCGAGCAGCCGCTCGACATCGCACGGCGCGCGCTGGAATTCGCGCGCACGCACTACGCCGACGTGCTGATCGTCGACACCGCCGGGCGCCTGGCGATCGACGAGCAGATGATGCGCGAGATCGCCGAGCTGCACGCGGCGCTATCGCCGATCGAGACGCTCTTCATCGTCGATGCGATGCAGGGCCAGGACGCGGTCAACGTGGCGCGCGCGTTCAGCGAGCGGCTGCCGCTCACGGGCGTGAACCTCACCAAGCTCCACGGCGACGCGCGCGGCGGCCCCGCGCTCTCGGTGCGCCACGTCACCGGCCAGCCGATCAAGTTCGCCGGCGACGGCGAGAAGCTCTCGGGGCTGGAGCCGTTCCATCCCGAGCGCATGGCGGCGCGCATCCTCGGCATGGGCGACATCCTGTCGCTCGTCGAGGAGGCGCACGCGAAGATCGACCTCGCGAGCGCCAAGCGCGTCGCCGAGAAGGTGAAGAAAGGCAAGGGCTTCGACCTCGAGGATTTCAGGGAGCAGGTGGCGCAGATGAAGAAGATGGGCGGGGTGGCCTCGCTCATCGACAAGCTGCCGGCGCAGCTCGCGGG
>DASQIG010000504.1:0-2575 GCA_035631735.1 Burkholderiales bacterium
CACGCGGCGTTTCTGGTGTGCCCCGATACCGGCGTCGCGCACCTCGCGCGGCTCGTCGGCGTGCCTACGGTCGCGCTTTACGGGCCGGGCTCGCCGATCAGCACCGGGCCGGGGCGCTTCTGGGCGCAGAGCCCGTTCCGCCCGGTGTGGGATCCTGAGGTCGCCTGCCGCGACCAGGACCGGCTGTTCGAGCGCCAGCTCCCGTGGTTGCGCCAGTGGTGGAGAAGCGTCGCCGAGTGCGGCAATCCGATCTGCATACGCCGCAACCAGGTCGCGCAGGTGATCGGCGCGATCGAGCAGCTCCTGTAGCCGTCGTTCCCGCGAAAGCGGGAACCCATGATTTTCAAAAAATCTGGGCCCCCGCTTTCGCGGGGGCGACGTCTTCAGGGCCTAAGGTTGTGGCTCCCGCGAAACGCGCACCGCCGTCTGGTCCAGGCGCGTGCCGTCGTCCTGCACGACGAGGAGCCGTACCGGGAGGTAGCCGAGCTCGGCGGCGAGCCACAGCTCTGCGGTCTCCTGCCGCTCGCCTTCGCTCAGGCGAGCGACCTTCACGGTGTCGAACTCGCCGGCCGGCGTCTTCAGGCGCTCGCGGCCGAGCACCTGGTACTTGTGATGCGAGAGTCCCTTGCCGTCGACGATGTGGAAGCTCGCCGATTGCGCTCGGCCGGGAAGGAGGCTGAGCGCGACGAGGAACGAGAGGCGATCCTGCGTGTCCGGGAACATCGGCTCGGTCTTGCGCTCGCCCTTGTATTGCATCGTCACCTGCTGCGTCTGCCAGTCGAACCAGGCGCGCGCGGTGTCGCGCCCGGAGCGCTCGTCGAAGAACTCGCGCGGCCTGAGCGCGCTCGCCGTGAGGCTGCCGCGGCTCACGCGCCGCGCGCTGCCGAGGAGCGCATAGAAACCGCGGCCTTTCCACGTCTCAGTGAGCTGATACTCGTCGCCCGAGCGCTCGAGCCGCTCCGTCACCTGCGCCATCGCGCCGCCGTTGCGAGTGAGCTCGAACTCGATCTCGATGTAGGCCGGCGGCGTTGCCGCGGCCGCGCTCATGAAGACCGCGAGGAAGTACAGCAAGCCGCGCCTCATTGTCCGGCTGTTGAAAGCACCCGGCATTGTAATTCGCGATAATCAGCATCGATGCTGCTCGTCACCGGCGGCGCCGGCTTCATCGGCGCGAATTTCGTCGTCTCCACCATCGCGGAGACGGGCGAGGACGTTATCAATCTGGACAAGCTCACCTACGCCGGCAACCCGCGCAACCTCGACGCGCTGCGCGGCGACGCGCGGCACCGCTTCGTGCAGGGCGACATCTGCGAGCGCGAGCGGACCAGGAACCTGCTCGCCGCGCACCGGCCGCGCGCCATCGTGCACTTCGCCGCCGAGAGCCATGTCGATCGCTCGATCGCCGGGCCGGCAGAGTTCGTGCAGACCAATGTGGTCGGCACCTGGGCGCTGCTCGAAGAAGGGCGCGCCTACTGGGAAGGACACGGGCGCGATACGGGCTTCCGCTTCCTGCACGTCTCTACCGACGAGGTGTACGGCTCGCTCGGCCCCGACGACCCGGCGTTCACCGAGGAGACGCCTTACGCGCCCAACAGCCCGTACGCGGCATCGAAGGCGGCTGCCGATCACCTGGTGCGGGCGTATCACCACACCTACGGCCTGCCGACGCTGACGACGAACTGCTCGAACAACTATGGCCCGCGCCAGGTCCCGGAGAAGCTGATTCCGCTCGTCATCCGCAATGCGCTCGCCGGAGAGCCGCTGCCGGTCTACGGCGATGGGCGCAACGTGCGCGACTGGCTCTACGTGGCGGATCATTGCGAAGCGGTGCGCCTGGTGCTCGAGAGAGGCAAAGTCGGCGAGACCTACAACATCGGCGGCGAGAACGAGCGGGCGAATATCGACGTCGTACGCACGATCTGCGCGCTCCTCGACCGGCTGCGCCCGCGCGCCGGCGGCAGCTACGCCGGGCTGATTCGCTACGTCACCGACCGCCCGGGCCATGATCGCCGCTACGCCATGAACATCGCCAAGCTCCGCCGCGAGCTCGGCTGGCGGCCGCGGGAAAGCTTCGAGAGCGGCATGGAAAAGACGGTGCGCTGGTACATCGACAACGTAGAGTGCCACTTCGGAGGCGCGGTGACATGAAAGGCATCCTGCTCGCGGGCGGCTCGGGCACGCGCCTTTACCCGGCGACGCATGTCGTCTCCAAGCAGCTGCTGCCGGTGTACGACAAGCCGATGGTGTACTACCCGCTCTCCACGCTGATGCTCGCCGGCATCCGCGACATCCTGGTGATCTCGACGCCGCAGGACACGCCGCGCTTCGAGCAGCTCCTCGGCGACGGGCGGCAGTGGGGCCTCACCCTGCGCTACGCCGTGCAGGAGCGGCCGGCCGGCATCGCGCAAGCCTTTCTCATCGGCCGCGAGTTCATCGGGGGCGATCGGGTCGCGCTGATCCTCGGCGACAACATTTTCTTCGGCCACGACCTCGAGCCGCTCCTCAAGCACGGGGCGGAGCGCCAGCGCGGCGCCACGGTCTACGCCTACCCGGTGAACGATCCGGGCCGCTACGG
>DASQIG010000505.1:0-2858 GCA_035631735.1 Burkholderiales bacterium
ACGCCGGGCGAGGTGGTCGAGCGCATGCTCGAGCTCGCCGGCACGCGCGCCGACGATTACGTAGTCGACCTCGGCTCGGGCGACGGCCGCATCGTGATCGCCGCCGCGCGCCGCTACGGCGCCCGCGGCCTCGGCATCGAGCTCGACGACGCCCTGGTGCGCGCTTCACGCGACAACGCGCGGCGCGCCGGGCTCGCCGAGCGGGCGAGCTTCATCCGGGGTGACGTGCTCACCGCGGACTTCTCGCGCGCCACGGTGGTGACCGTCTACTTGCTGCCCGAGCTCATCGGCCGGCTACAGCCACGCTTCCTTGCGGAGCTTGAGCCGGGCACGCGCATCGTCTCCCACGCTTTCCGCATGACCGGCTGGCGGCCCGATGCCAGTCAGACACTGCGGGTCGCCGGCCCGCATCCCGGGCAGGGCGATGAAAGCACGCTTTACCTGTGGGTCGTGCCGGCCGACGTGCGCGGCACCTGGGCCGGCGCCGGCATGCGCGTGCACATCGAGCAGAACTACCAGGAAATCGACGTCGCGGGCGCAACGGAAGCGACGCTCCGCGGCAGCGACATTCGGTGGCGCTCGCCGGCCGGCAGCTTTCACGGCCGGGTGGAAGGCGAGCGCATCATCGGCGACGACGGCCGCGTGCTGGCGCGCGAGCGCTAGAGCACCTTGCCTGGATTCATCAGGCCCTTCGGATCGAGCGTCTCCTTGAGGCGGCGCATGAGCTCCAGCTCGAGCGGCGACTTGTGCGCGCGAATCTCGTCGCGCTTGAGCTGCCCGAGTCCGTGCTCGGCGGAGATCGAGCCGCCGAGCTCGGCCACCGTGTCGTAGACGATGCGGTTCACTGCGGCGCGCTCGGCAACCAGCCGCTCGGGGCCGACGTTGTAGTGGATATTGCCGTCGCCGACATGCCCGAAGGCGTAGATGCGCACGTCCGGGTAGCGCGCCACGAGCCGCGCGGCCGCGCGCTCGATGAACTCCGCGGTCTTCGAGATCGGTACCGAGACGTCGTGCTTGACGTTGGTGAACTGCGCCTCCGGCACGCTCTCGCGGATGCGCCAGAGCGCGCGCGCCTGCTCGCCGCTTTGCGCGAGTGCCGCGTCGGCGAGTGCGCCGCGCTCGGCGGCGTCCGTGAGCGTCCTTTCGACGTGCTCGCGCAGGGGTTGCTGTTCGCCGCTGTCGGCGATCTCGACCAGCACGTACCACGGATGCGGCCGCGCCAGCGGGTCCTGCGTGCCGGGCGCGAAGGCGAGCACCGCCTCGACGCAGTTGCGCGCCAGGAGCTCGAATGCGCTCAGCCGCTCGCCGAGGCGCTCGTGCAGGAAGGCGAGCAATTCCATCGCCGCCGCCGCCGTCTCGAGCGCGATCCACGCTGTGGCGCTCGCGCTCGGCTTCGGGTGAAGGCGCAGCACCGCCGCGGTGATGATGCCGAGCGTGCCTTCGGCGCCGAGGAACAGCTGCTTGAGATCGTAGCCCGTGTTGTCTTTGCGCAGGCCGCGCAGTCCGTTCCAGATGCGCCCGTCGGGCAGCACGACTTCGAGTCCCAGCACCTGCTCGCGCGCCGTGCCATAGCGCAGCACGTTCACGCCGCCGGCATTGGTCGAGAGGTTGCCGCCGATCTGGCAGCTGCCCTCGGCGGCGAGCGAGAGCGGGAACAACCGTCCGGCTTCAGCGGCCGCGCGCTGCACATTGGCGAGCAGGCACCCGGCTTCGACGGTGATGGTGTCGTTGAGCCGGTCGAGCTCCCGGATGCGGTTCATGCGCCCCAGCGCGAGCACGATCTCGCGTCCCTTGCCGGTGGGCACCGAGCCGCCCGAGAGGCCGGTGTTGCCGCCCTGGGGGACGATCGCCACGCCTTGCGCCGCGCAGAGCTCGACCACGCGCGCGACCTCGGCAGTGCTCGCCGGGCGCACGACGCATTCGGCGCTGCCGGTATATTGGCGCCGCCAGTCTGTAAAGTACGGCCGGGTATCTTGCGGGGCAGTCAGGACGTTGGCGGCGCCTACAATGTCGCGAAGCTTCTCAATCATCGATCGTCTCCGGATTCTCTTATGGTCAGCCGCGCAAAGGAAGTAGGACCGAAGCGCTATCGCGAATCGGCCGGTCGCTATTACGAGGACTTCGAGCTCGGCGACGTCTACGAGCATCGGCCGGGCCGCACGCTCACCGAAGCGGACAACATCTGGTTCTCGCTCCTCACCATGAACCAGCACCCGCTGCATATCGACTCGGTCTACGGCGCCGCTACCGACTTCGGCCGGCCGCTCGTCAACTCCGCACTCACGCTCGCCATTGTGACCGGCATGAGCGTCTCGGACGTGAGCCAGAAGACGGTGGCCAATCTCGGCTGGGACAAGGTGCGCCTCACGGCGCCGGTGTTCGCCGGCGACACGATCTACGCCGAGTCCGAGGTGATCGGCAAGCGCGAATCCGCGTCGCGCCCTCACCATGGCATCGTCACCGTGCGCACCACCGGCAAAAAGGCCGACGGCACGGTCTTCATGACCTTCGAGCGCTCGGCGCTCATCCCGATGCGCGGCCATGCGGTCGATGACCGGCTGGATTACTAGCGCCCTCCTGCTCGCCGCGGCCGCCACGGTCGACGCTGCTGGCGAGGAGCCGCCCATCACCGTCGGCGCGGTGGTGTCCGAGTCGGGCACGCACGCCGCGCCGGCCGCCGAATACCGCAAAGGCATCCTTCTTTGGGAAGAGGAGATCAATGCCGCCGGCGGGTTGCTCGGGCGGCGCGTGGAGCTGCGCTTCAAGGACGACGGATCGGAAGCAGTACGCGCCGGCGAGGCGTACGCCGAGCTGATCCGCGACGGCGTGCAGGTGCTGATCGGCCCGTACGGCTCGGC
>DASQIG010000506.1:0-1592 GCA_035631735.1 Burkholderiales bacterium
GCGCTCGCAGTGGGCTTCCTCATCGGCGGGTGGTGGTCGCTGCCGCTCTGGCTGCTCGCCGTCTTCATCGTGCAGTTTTTCCGCGATCCGCCGCGTGAGGTGCCGGACGATCCGCGCGCGGTGGTGTCGCCCGCCGACGGGCGCATCGTCGAGGTGAGCCGGGCGCGCGATCCCTGGCTCGAGCGCGACGCGCTCAAGGTGAGCGTCTTCATGAACGTCTTCAACGTGCACTCCAACCGCTCGCCGGTCGACGGCATGGTGAAGGAGCGCTGGTACTTCCCGGGTGCGTTCGTCAATGCGGCGCTCGACAAGGCGTCGCTCGAGAACGAGAGGAATGCGCTCTGGCTGCGCACGCCCGAGGGGCGCGACATCACCTGCGTGCAGGTCGCCGGCCTGATCGCGCGGCGCATCCTGTGCTATGTTGGGGCCGGCGCGGAGTTGAAGCGCGGCGAGCGCTTCGGCTTCATCCGCTTCGGCTCGCGCGTCGACGTGTACCTGCCGCTCGAGGCCCAGCCGAAGGCGGCGATCGGCGACAAGGTCTACGCGGCTGAGAGCGTGCTTGCATGGCTGACGCCCCCGAATACGAACACGAACCCGAGATAGAGGCGGCCAAGCCGCCCGAGGCCGGCACCCAGCTTGGCGGCCTGCGCCGGCGGGGCATCTACCTGCTGCCCAACCTCTTTACCACCGGGGTGCTGTTTTCCGGCTTCTTCGCCATCGTGCAGGCGATGAACGGCCGCTTCGACACCGCCGCCATCGCCATCTTCGTCGCCATGCTGCTCGACGGCATGGACGGGCGCGTGGCGCGCTGGACCAATACCCAGAGCGAGTTTGGCGCGCAGTTCGACTCGATCGCCGACATGGTGGCCTTCGGCGCCGCGCCGGCCCTGGTGGCGTACACCTGGGCGCTGAAGGACATGGGCACGCTCGGCTGGATCGGCGCCTTCATCTACTGCGCGGGCGCCGGCATCCGCCTGGCGCGCTTCAACGCCAACATCTCGGTGGTCGACAAGCGCTACTTCCAGGGCCTGCCGAGCCCTTCCGGGGCGGCGGTGATGGCGGGGCTGGTCTGGATGCTCACGGATTTTGACTTCGATCCCGACGAATCCGCCTGGCTCGCGGCGCTCGCCTGGGCGGTGGCGGTGTTCGCCGGCATCACCATGGTGTCGAACGTGCCGTTCTGGAGCTTCAAGGAAGTGAACTGGAAAAAGCGCGTGCCGCTGTGGGTGATCCTCGCCTGCGTCATCGGCCTGTCGATCATCGCCTCGCGTCCTTCGCTTGTCCTTTTTTTGCTTTTCTTCTGCTACGCGCTCTCCGGCTACGTGATGTGGGCGATGGGCCATCGCGTGCGGCCGGTGCTGCCCGAGGAATAAGTCGTTGCCGCGCCGCAAAGCGGCGCCGCGCGATCGTCAAAGTTTTTTCAATTGCAACCGTGCGGCCGCGGCTGCGCGCATGATGGCCGCATGCAACACAGCCAGCGCACCGAAACCTTCGCCCGCATCGGCCGGAGCTACCCGCGCATCCCGATCGCGCCGGCGCACGAGGTCGCGCAATCGACGCTCACGCGCTACGCGGGCCGCTACGCCGCGATT
>DASQIG010000507.1:0-4015 GCA_035631735.1 Burkholderiales bacterium
CGAGCACGAGGCGAACCCGTTCTACCGCGTGCATTTTCTCGGCAAGAGCTTCGATACCTTCTGCCCGGCCGGGCCGGCGCTCGTCACCGCCGACGAGATCGAGTGGGGCAAGCCGCTCAAGATGCGCACGGAGGTGAACGGTGAGGTGCGCCAGAATAGCGACACGTCGGATCTTTACTTCGGCATCGAGGCGCTGGTCGCCTATTGCAGCCGCAGCACGACGCTCTTTCCCGGCGACATCATCGTCACCGGCTCGCCCGCCGGGGTCGCGTTCTTCATGAAGCCGCCCCGCTTCCTCAAGCCCGGCGACCGCGTACGCTGCGAGATCGAAGCGGTCGGCGCCATCGAGAACCGCATCCGCGCCGAAGGGTAGGGGCTTAGAGTTCCTTGCCTTGTGCACGGGTGAACCGCTCGTGCGTTATGGCATTGCATGGGGAGGGCAAGCACACGACCGCTGCATCAGGCGCTCCGCTTACGCCGACAAACGCGCGCCTCGCGCCTGCCTGAGCTGGACCTGCTCAAAGAGGAAGTCGCCTATCTCAGGTTTTGGCAGGGAATTGCCGTCGTGATTGTTATCAGCTTATCCGGCTGGCTCGTTTCAGCAGCGGACACAGCCTCCCCCGCGACTTTCCGACTGGCCATTGCAGGCGTACTATTGTTCGGCATCGTAATCGTGATGCTCGGTCGCCACGTTGAACGCTGCATAAAGAGGATTGGCATGTCATGAGCCAAGAAACCATCGGTGCGATCGTCGCCTTTTTGGCGCTCGTGTTCATCGCGTGGGTTGCGCTCGACACGGTCCGCCGCTTCAACAAGAAGGACCGCTAGTCCCTAGAACACACCCAGGTGCTGGGTAATTAGCGCCTCGTTGTCGCGCACCGCGTCCACCGGACCGGTAAACGCAACGCGACCGGTATTGAGGATCACCACGTCGTCCGCCAGGCTGAAGGCGAGCTTGATGTTCTGCTCGACCAGCAGGATCGACTGACCTTCGCGCTTGAGCCGCGCGACGGTGCGGCCGACCTCGGCGACGATGAGCGGCGCGAGCCCTTCCGACGGTTCATCCATCAGCAGCACGCGCGGATTGCCCATCAGCGCCCGGCCGATGGCGAGCATCTGCTGCTCGCCGCCCGAGAGCGAGCCCGCGTCCTGCTCGGCGCGCTCCTTGAGGTGCGGGAAGAGGCCGAACACGCGCTCCAGCGTCCAGGTCGCCGCCCGCTTCTGGTGCGCGACCACCAGGTTCTCGCGCACCGTGAGCCGCGGGAAGACGCGCCGGCCCTGCGGCACCAGCGCGATTCCCTTGCGCGAAATCACGTCCGGCGCGAGACGCGCGACCTCTTCGCCAAAGAGGCGCACCGCGCCTTTGCGCGGCGGCAGGAAGCCGATCACGGTGCTCATGCACGTCGTCTTGCCGGCGCCGTTGCGCCCGAGAAGCGCGAGCACCCGGCCTTCGCCGAGCGCGAACGACACGCCGTGCAGCACGTGGCTCTCGCCGTAGAGCGCATCCACGCCGTCGAGCGTCAGCGCTTCAGTGCCCAAGGTAGACCTCGCGCGTCTTGGGGTCCGCCACCACTTCCGCTCTGGTGCCCTCGACGATCACGCGGCCGTAGTGGAGCACCGTGATGCGGTCGGCCATGTCGAGCGCGGTGTCCATGTCGTGCTCGATCATGACCACCGTCGTCTCGCGCGGGATGGCGCCGATCACGCCCTTCACCTTGGCGCGCTCCTCGCGCGAGAGGCCGGCGAGCGGTTCATCGAGCAGCAGCACCCGCGGCTGCTGCGCGAGCGCCATGGCGATCTCGACCCGGCGTTTCTCGCCGTACGCCACCTCGGCGATCGCCCGGCCTGCCGCCGACTCGAGCCCGACGCGCGCGAGCACTGTCCGCGCCTCGGTATAGAACGATGCCGGCAGGCGGCCGAACATGCTCCAGCGGGTGCGCGAGAGCCCCAGGAGCGAGAGCGCTACGTTGTGCTCGAGCGTGTCGCGGGGGAAGAGCGTGATGATCTGGTAGGTGCGCGCGAGGCCAAGGTGGCAGCGCCGCCAGGTCGAGAACCGTGACACCTCCTGGTCGAACAGCGCGATGCTGCCGGCATCGCGCGCCAGATCCCCGGTGAGGAGATTGAAGAGCGTGGTCTTGCCGGCGCCGTTCGGGCCGATGATCAGGCGCCGCTCGCCCGCCGCCACCTCGAGCGAGACGTCGTTGATTGCGGGCAGCCCGCCGAAGGCCTTCTTCAGGCCCTGGATGCGAAGCGCCGCCACAGTCTCCTCACGCCGGGAACGACGCCTTCGGGCATGAACACCACGATCAGGACGAACACGAAGCCGAGCAGCATGTTCCAGCGCTCGATGTAAGCCGACACCCAGTTTTTCAGCAGCAGCACGATCGCCGCGCCCACCAGCGGCCCGGCGAGCGTGCCCGAGCCACCGGCGATCACGGCGAGCAGCCCCTCGGCGGAATTCGCGAGCGAGAACGACACCGGGTGGATGTACTTATGGTAGTAGACGAACAGCAGGCCCGAAACGCCGCCCCAGAAGCCCGCGTAGACGAAGGTGACCCAGCGGATCAGCCAGACGTCGTAGCCGAGCGCGCTCATGCGCCGCGGCTGGTCGCGCGTGCCGCGCAGCGTGGCGCCGAAAGGCGAGCTGACGAAGCGCGCCATCATCCAGATGGCGCCGATCCCGATCACGAGCACGAAGTAGTAGAACGGCATCGCTTCGTTCAGGTTGAGGCCGAAGGGCGCCGGGCGCGCGAGGCCGCGCAGCCCGTTGTCGCCGTCGGTCACCGACACCCAGCGGTATGCCGTGCCCCAGAGCACCTGCGAGAGCGCGAGCGTCAGCATCAGGAAGCCGAGGCCCGCGGCGCGCAGGGCCACGAGGCCGAAAGCGCCCGCCATCACCGCCGTGCCGGCGAGCGCGAGCGCTGCAATCGCCCAATGAGCCAGGTGCAGCTTCAGGTAGAGCAGCGCCGAAAAGTAGGCGGCCAAACCGAGGTAGGCGGCATGGCCGAGCGTCGGCAGCCCGCCATAGCCGAGCAGCAGATTGATGCTCGCGGCGAACACCGCGAAGATGACGATCTGGCTCGCGAGGTTCACGTAGTACTCGCCGGCGACGAGCGGCAGCGCCGCCGCCAGCACCACGACGGCGATCACGGGCTTCACGCCGCGAACTTGCCGAACAGCCCGCGCGGCCGGAAGGCGATCACCAGGATCATCGGCAGGAACAGGATCACGTACGCGAGATCGGGAAGCAGCGCGACGCCGAACGTGTAGACGAAGCCGGTGATGAACGCGCCGACGAATGCGCCGAGGAGGCTGCCCACGCCGCCGAGAATCACCACGATGAGCGCGAGCGGCAGCATGTCGGAGTCCAGCCCGGGATAGGCCGACATGATCGGCCCGCCGATCACGCCGCCCGCGCCGGCGAGCGCGGCGCCGAGACAGAACACCGTGCTGAAAAGGCGCGACACCGGGATGCCCACCGCGCTCGCCATCTCCGGGTCATCGACGCCGGCGCGGATCATGGCGCCGAGGCGCGTTCGCTCCATCAGCAAATAGAGCGCAATCGCCACTGCGATGGCAATGACGACCACCGCCAGGCGGTAGGCCGGGAACACGAAGCCGGCGATGTGCACCGGCGCCTGGAGTCCCGCGGGCGTCGGGATGGGGATCGGGTCGCCGCCCCAGGTGAGCAGGCACGCGTCCGCGATGATGAACGACACGCCGAGCGTCACCAGCACCTGGCCGAGCACGTTGCCGCCGAGCTGTCGCAGGATCAGCCGCTCGAGCAGCCCGCCGAAGATCGCTACCGCGATGCCGGCGGCGAGCGCGGCGAGCCACAGATTCGGCCATTGGCGCATCACCGTCACGCCGAGATAGGCGCCGAGCATGAAGAGCGAGCCATGCGTGAGGTTGGCGATGCGCATCAGCCCGAAAATGAGCGAGAAGCCCGCTGCCAAGAGAAACAGCAGGCCGCCCAGCGCCAGACTGTTCAGCGTCTGGATCGCCCAGTACTGCA
>DASQIG010000508.1:0-4367 GCA_035631735.1 Burkholderiales bacterium
CTTGGCGCTCCCCGATTTCGAGACGCGCGCCGTCACCACGACGCGCGGGTGCGCCGACACGGTCAGGCCCTGCGCCATCGCCATCGAGTCGTTCAGCGCGAATTGCAGCGGCAGGTCGGCCGCCCGCGCGCGCAGCACCGCGAGCGGCATTGCCGGGCCTTCGGCGGCGCGCGCGAAGACGAACACCGTGTCGCCGGGCCTCACCTGCTGGCGCAGCGCGGGTGCCAGGCGCACCGTGCCGCGCACGCCCGGGTGCGGGCTTGCCGTATCGGGAGATGAGGCGCCAATGGCGGCGAGCTTTTTCGCCTCCTCGACGTTTTCGGCTAGCGAACGGGCCTCCTCGGACCCCGCGGGCACCAGCGGCAGCATGCGGCTCCAGAGCTCGGCCGCGCGCGCGTAGTCCTGGCGCTCGAAGGCCGCGCTGCCGGCGAGCGCCAGCGCCTTGAGGTTGCCCGGATCTATTTCCAGCGCGCGCGCGATCAGCCGCTCCGGCTCGCCCGCGAGGCGCTGGCCGCGCGCCATGGCGAGCGCATCGGCGAAGTCGGCGAGGAGCTGCGCGTCGCGCGGCGCGCGCTCGGCGGCCTTGGCGTACGCCCCGACCGCCTGCGGATAGCGCCCGAGCACCATGTACGAGCGCCCGAGCAGCTTCCAGCCTTCGACATCGCCCGGGTTCTCCTCGAGCTTCGCCGCGAGGCGCGCCACCATGCCTTCGACCTGCGCCGCCGTTGGCATCGCCGTTTGCGGCGCGAGCGCCCCCGGAGTCCCGGCGGCCAGGTACACGACAAGCGCCAGGACCGGCAGCGCAACGCCGAGCGCCAGCGCCGCGTGGCGCCCGCCGCCGCGCGTCGCGATCGGCTCTTCGGTGGACAGGTCTTCGAGCAAGCGCGCCTCGAGCTCGAGGCGCGAGCGCTCGTAGTCCTCGCGCGCAAGCGTGCCGGCCGCGAGGTCGGCGTCGAGCTCGCGCCACTCGTCGCGGTAGATGGCAATGTTCGCCTCGCGGCGCGACAGCGGCGCGCCGCCGCGCGGCGCGACGAGCGGCCGCAGCACGACGTAAAGCGCGGCTGCCGCGAGCGCGGCAGCGATCAGCCAGAAAGCGATCACTCGAGCAGCTTCGCCGCGCGCTCGCGCTCTGCGCTCGTGAGCTGCGGCCGCGGCACGCGGCGCCGGCGCAGGAAACGCGCGAGGACGTAGAACCCGCCGATGAGGAAGACGAACGGTCCAGCCCAGAGCAATGCGGTGCTTGCCCTGAGCGGCGGCCGATAGCGTACGAAGTCGCCGTAGCGCGCGACGAGATAGTCGACCACCTCGCGCTCCGACTTGCCGGCCGCGAGCTGCTCGCGGATCTGATTGCGCAGGTCCATCGCGAGCGGCGCATTCGACTCGGCGAGCGTCTGGTTCTGGCAGACGAGGCAGCGCAGCTCGCGCTCGAGCGCCATCGCACGCTGCTCGATGTCCTGCGCCCAGCAGGGCAGCGCGACCAGCAGCACGAGCAGCGCGTGTCTCATTGGGCGACCAGCTGCTTCACCAGCGGTTCCACTTTCTGCTGCACCACGTCCGCGGTCAGCGGACCGATGTGCTTGTAGCGGATCACGCCCTGGCGGTCGATCACGTATGTCTCCGGCACGCCGTAGACCCCGTAGTCGATGCCGATGCGCCCGTCGGCGTCGTAGACGATGAGCCGGTACGGGTTGCCGTTGCGCGCGAGCCAGGGCAGCGCCTCTTCGCGCGCATCCTTGTAATTCAGTCCGACGACGGGCACCAGGCCCGATTGCGCGATGCGCGTGACGACCGGGTGCTCGACCAGGCAGGGCGGGCACCACGACGCCCAGACGTTGAGCAGCCATACCTGGCCGAGCATCTCGCGCTCGGAGAAGCGCTTGTCCGGCATCATGAGGAGCGGCAGCTCGAACGCGGGCGCAGGCTTGCCGATCAGCGGCGAGGGCACTTCGCGCGGGTTGAGTCGCAGCCCGATCGCGAGCAGCGCGACGAGCGCGACGAACACCGCGAGCGTCCAGCCCAGCCGCTTCACGCTCGCACCTGCACGGTGCCCGCTTGAGCAGCCGGGAGCTGCACGCGGTAGCGCCGGTCGCTCGCGGCAAACAGCCCGCCGAGCGCCATGATCAGGCAGCCGCCCCAGATCCAGTCGACGAAGGGCTTGACCCGCACGCTTACCAGCCAGCCGCCGCCCTCGAGCGGATCGCCGAGCGACACATAAAGGTCGCGCGTCAGGCCGGGCTGGATGGCCGCCTCGGTCATCGGCATGTTCTGCACCACGTAGAGGCGCTTTTCCGGGTAAAGCACGGTGACGGGGCGCTGATTGCGCGACACGCTGACCTTGGCGCGCGCCGCGATGTAATTGGGGCCGCGCACGTTGCTCACCTCGTCCAGCCGGAACGCGTAGCCCGCGAGGTCGACGGTGTCGCCGGGCTTGAGGTTCGCGTCCCGCTCGCTCTCGTAGCTCTTGACGAGCGTCACGCCGACGACGAACACCGCGACGCCGAGATGCGCGAGCACCATGCCGAGGTAGGCGCGCGAGCCGCGCGGGCGCTTGCGCAGGCTCATCAGCCCGGCGAGCGCGATCCAGATCGCCAGCGCGAGCCCGACGCCGGTCAGGGCGTGCCACTGGCCGAACGCGAGCGGCAGGAGCAGGCCGACCGCGATGCTGACCGCGAGCGCCCAGCGCAGCAGCACCGCGAGCTCCGGCAGGCTCGCGCGCTTCCACCGCGCGAGCGGCCCGACGCCCATCAGGAAGAGCGCGGGCGCCATCAGCGGCACGAACACGGTCTCGAAGTACGGCGGGCCGACCGAGATCTTGCCCACGCCGAGCGCGTCGATCGCGAGCGGGTACAGCGTGCCGAGGAACACCGTCGCCGCTGCCGTCGTGAGCAGCACGTTGTTCGCGAGGAGCAGCGATTCGCGCGACAGCGGCGCGAAGTCGCCGCCGAGGCCGATGCGCGAAGTGCGCCAGGCATAGAGCGCGAGCGCGCCGCCAATGAACAGCGTGAAGAGCCCGAGGATGAAGATGCCGCGCCGCGGATCGACGGCGAACGCGTGCACCGACGTGAGCACGCCCGAGCGCACCAGGAAGGTCCCGAGGAGCGATAGGCCGAAGGCGACGATCGCGAGCAGCACCGTCCAGCTGCGGAAGCTGCCGCGCTTCTCGGTCGCCGCGAGCGAATGGATCAGCGCGGTGCCGACCAGCCACGGCATGAAGGAGGCGTTCTCCACCGGGTCCCAGAACCACCAGCCGCCCCAGCCGAGCTCGTAGTAGGCCCAGCCCGAGCCGAGCGCGATGCCGAGCGTGAGGAACATCCACGCCACCGTGGTCCACGGCCGCGACCAGCGCGCCCAGGCGACGTCGAGCTTGCCCGACAGCAGCGCGGCCACGGCGAATGCATAAGCGACGGAAAACCCGACGTAGCCCATGTACAGCATCGGCGGATGCACCACCATGCCGGGGTCCTGCAGCAGCGGATTGAGATCGTGGCCGTCGAGCGCGGGCGGAAACTGCCGGTCGAACGGGTTCGACGTGAAGAGCATGAAGGCGAGGAAGCCCGCGCTGATGATCCCCATGACGCCGAGCACGCGTGCGGTCATCGCCTCGGGCAGATGCCCGCTGAAGAGGCTCACCGCCGTCATCCATACGCCGAGCATCAGCGTCCACAGGAGCAGCGAGCCCTCGTGCCCGCCCCAGACCCCGGAAATGCGGTAATGCAGCGGCAGCGCGCTGTTCGAATGCTCGACGACGTACGCCACCGAGAAGTCGTTTGCGACGAACGAATACGTCAGGCAGCCAAAGGCGAAGGCGACGAGCAACGCCTGAGTGCGCGCCGCCGGCCGCGCGAGCGCAATCCACGAAGGGTCGCCGCGCGCGGCGCCGGCGATCGGCATGACCGCCTGCGCGAGTGCCACGACGAGCGCGAGCGCCAGCGCAAATTGGCCGAGCTCCGGAATCATCGGACTTGCAGCGTCTTCTGCGTGCGCTCGACCGCGGCCCGGTCGATGGCATGCTTTGCTTCGGGCGGCATGTAGTTCTCGTCGTGCTTCGCCAGCACTTCGCGCGCGCTGAAGACGCCGTCGGGCCCGAGCTGCCCCTGCGCGACGACGCCTTTGCCCTCGCGGAACAGGTCGGGCAGCGAGCCGCGATACACCACCGCAATGGTCTTCGCCGTATCCGTGACGACGAAGCGCACGGCCACGCCTTCGCGCTTCACGCTGCCCGGCACCACCATGCCGCCGATGCGGAACGTGCGGCCTACCGGCGCCTCGTGCGCGGCGACCTGCGAGGGCGTGAAGAAGAACACCAGGTTGCGGTTGAACGCCGCGAGCACCAGCGCCGTCGCCGCGCCGAGCGCCACGACGCCGAG
>DASQIG010000509.1:0-4199 GCA_035631735.1 Burkholderiales bacterium
CACATAGGCGCGGCTCGCGAAGCTGAGCGCGATGTCGAGCTTCTGCTCGACCATCAGCAGCGTGAGGCCGCTTGCGCGCAGTTTCTCGAGCGCCCGGCGGATCTCGGCCACCACGAGCGGCCCGAGGCCAAGGAACGGCTCGTCCAGCAGCAGGAGCCGCGGCGCGCTCATCAGCGCGCGGCCGATGGCGAGCATCTGCTGCTCGCCGCCGGAGAGCGTGCCGGCCGGCTGGCTCCGCCGTTCGCGCAGGCGTGGGAACAGGCCATAGACGTAGTCGTAGCGCTCGGCCAGCATGCCTTTCAGGCGGATCGCGCCGAGGCGCAGATTGTCCTCGACGCTGAAAGGCGCGAACACCAGGCGCCCCTCTGGCACCAACGCCACGCCGCGGCCGACGATCGCGTGGCTCTTCGCCTGCGCGAGCTCCACGCCGTCGAGCTGGACGCTGCCGGCCCGCTGAGCGATCGTGCCGGTGATCGCCGCCATGAGCGTGGACTTGCCGGCGCCGTTTGGCCCGAGCAGCACTACCGTCTCGCCCCGCTCGACGTGCAGCGACACGCCCTGGAGCACCGGCGCCGCGCCGTAGCTCGCGTGCAGTTCACTGAGCCGAAGCATGAGCGCCCAGGTAGGCGTCCATCACCGCCGGATGCGCGCGGATCTCCGCCGGCAACCCGTCGGCGATCTTCTCGCCGAAATTGAGCACTACCACGCGGTGCGCGAGTGGCAGCAGGAAGTGCATGTCGTGCTCGATCAGCAGCACCGCGATGCCGCGCGCCGCAATGCCACGGATGATGTCCGCGAGGCGCGCGCATTCGGCGGGCGTGAGGCCGGCGGCCGGCTCGTCGAGCAGGATCAGGCGCGGCTCGCCGGCGAGCGCCCGCGCGATCTCGAGAAGCCGGCCCTGACCGAACGAGAGCGTTGCGACGTCCGCGTCCGCGCGCTCGCCGAGTCCGACGAATTGCACGAGCTCCAGCGCCCGCTCGCGCTGCCGCCTCTCCTCCTCGCGCGTGCCGCCCAGCACGATCGACCACAGGCGCCGGCGGAAGCGGGTGTGCGCCCCGACGAGCACGTTGTCGACGACCCGCATGCTGGCGAACGGCCGGTTGTGCTGGAAGGTGCGCATTACGCCGCGCGCCGCGATGCGATGCGGTGCCAGGCCAAGAAGCCGCTCGCCCGCGTAACGCACCTCGCCTTCGGTGGCGGGATAGGTGCCGGCGATCAGGTTGAAGGTCGTGCTCTTGCCCGCGCCGTTCGGGCCGATCATGCCGAGGATCTCGCCTTCGCGCACGTCGAACTCGAGATCGTGCACTGCGGTGAGGCCGCCGAAGCGCTTGGTGAGGCCGCGCACCTCGAGGATCGCGCTCATCGGTTCATCAAGCGGTCGTAGATGCCGACCAGGCCTGTCGGCTGCAGGAGGATTGCAAGCACGACGAGCACGCCAAAAACGAGCGCCTGGTGGTGGCCCACGATCGGCGAGAGCCAGAATGGCAGCAGGAACAGCAGCGTTGCGCCGATCAGCGCGCCGGCATGGCGGCCCGCCCCGCCGACGATGACCATGAAGAGCAGCAGGAACGCGTTGTCGATGCCGAAGATCGGCGGGTTCACCGTATTGTCGACGAACGCGTACACCATGCCGGCGACGCCGGCGAGCGCGCTCGTCAGCGTGAACGCGATGACTTTGGTGCGCGCCACGTCGACGCCCATCGCGGCCGCGGCCTCCGGGTTGTCGCGCACCGCCCGGCACGCGCGACCGAACCACGAGCGATCGAGCCGCACCAGCAGCCCATAAGTGGCGACGACCAGCAGCGCGATCACCGCGGTGTACCAGGGCCCGCGCAGATTCATGCCGAAGAACTGCGGCAGCCGGTAGTTCGCGATGCCGCCCGTCCCGCCGGTGATCTCGCCGCCTTCGTTCAGCACCACGATGAAGAGCTGGCCGAGCGCGAGCGTGGCGAGCGCGAGATAAAAGCCTTCCAGTCGCGTGGACGGGATCGCCACCGCCAGTGCAAAGACGACGCACAGCGCGATGCCGCAGAGGACCGCGATCGGGAACGGCAGATGGAACTGGAACAGGAAGATGACGATGGAATAGGCGCCCATTCCATAGAACGCGAAATGGGAGAACGCGACCTGCCCGCAGATGCCGAAGAGGAAGTTGTAGCCGAGCGCGAGCGTCACCCAGAGCAGCAGCTTCCGGTAGACATCGTTGTGGTAGTCCCCCATGAAGAACGCCGCGCCCGCGAGGACGATGAACGCGGCTGCCCCCCTGATCATGCTTTCGCTTTCAGCAGCCCGGTGGGCCGCACGAGCAGAAAGAGCATCAGGAGGATCAGCGGCACGCCTTGCGCGTAGCCCGACGGGATGGGCGCGTAGCGCACGGTGAGCTGCTCGGCGAGCGCGAGCAGCAATCCACCCAGCAGCGCGCCCTCGACGCGGCCGACACCGCCGATGACAAGGGCGGTGAAGCCCTGGATGGCGAGCGGCACGCCCATCAGGTAGTGCGCCGAGGTGTTCGGCGCCACCAGCAGCCCGCCGAGCCCGGCGACCACGGCGCCGGCGCCGAACGAGAGCGCCGTGACGCGCGAGAGGTTGATGCCCATGAGCGCCGCGGCGCGGCGGTGAAGCGCTACCGCTTCAAACGCTTTGCCGGCGATCGTGCGCTCGAAGAAGAGCCACGCGCCGCTGAACACGGCGAGCGTCACGCCGATGATGAAAAAGCTCTGGTAGGTGCCGCCAATCGGGCCGAATTCGAGCCGGCCCATGCCGAGTGCATAGGGCACCGGCAGCGGATCCGGCGGAAAGACGGCGGAGATGCTTTCGCGATAGACGACCACCATGCCGAGCAGCGCGAGGATCGGCGCAAGCAGCGGCGCGCCCTTCTGCACCAGCGGCCGCACCACGATGCGCTCCGTCGACCAGCCGATCGCGAACATGATGGCGAGCGCGACCCCCATGCCGAGCGGATAAGGCCACTCGTACTGGGTGAGCAGCACGAAGCCGCCGAAGGCGCCGAGCATCGCCCATTCGCCGGCCGCGAAGTTGATGATGCCGGTCGGGCGCAGGACGAGGAGGTAGGCGAGCCCGATCAGCCCGTAGACGCAGCCCGAGGCCGCGGCGCCGACCGCGAGCTCGAAGAAGTCCTGCAACGGCTACTTCTGGCCGACGTGGACGACGCGGCCCTGGCGGTCTCCTTCGTACACGCGCACCACCATGCCGTTCGGATCGAAGCCGGCGCGCTTGCCCTCGGGGAACGCGTACTTCATGCCTCTCGCGCCCATCACGCCGGCATAGCTGATCGACTGCATCGCGGCGCGCACCTTCTCCTTGTCGGCGGAGCCGGCCTGCCTGATGGCCGCGGCGACCAGCATGATGCCGTCATAGCCGTAGCCATGGAGATTGGTGGGCGCACTGCCCATCTCCTTCTTGTAGGCAGCCTCGAAGGCCTTCACTTCCGGCTTGTCCGGGTCGTACGCGTCGACGAAGGTGATGCCGTCGACGAGGCCCTTGGCGGCGGTCATGTAGATCGGCACCGAGAGGTTGTAGGAGGCGTGGATCGGGAATTTGAGGCCGAGCTCGCGGTACGACTTGAAGATGAGCACGTTGGTCGCCGTGACGACCCCGGCCACGAACAGCGCCTCGGGATTCGCGCCGCGGATCTTCTGCATCTGCGGCGTGGCAGTGGTCGAACCGTTGGACACGACCTCGTCGTCCACGATCTGGATGCCGGACTTTTCCAGCCCGGCGCGGAACGCCTTGGCGATCGCCTGGCCGAGCTCGGAGTTGTCGGTGATCAGCGCAACGCGCTTCAGGTTCTTGGTCTTCGCATGCGCGAGGAGCGTCGCGATCTGCACCGAGCCGAGCGGCCCGGTCTGCCAGAAATACGGGTTGTTGAGCTGCGTGGTGAGATAGTCGGCCGAGTTCATCGGCGTCATCTGCGGCGTCTTCGCCTCCATCGTCACCGTCTGCTGTTGCTGGGTCGCCGGGCTAAGCGAGACGCTCAAGATGAAGACCGCGCCCTGGTCGATGAGCTTGCGCGCGAGCGCCGCCGACACGTCGGGCTTCGACTGATCGTCCTCGATGAGAAGCTCGATCCTGCGTCCGAGTACGCCGCCCTTCTTGTTGAGCTCGCTGGCGCCGTAGACGATGCCTTCGGTTGCCGGCTCGGCGTAGGGCTTCGAGACGCCGACGCGGTCGGTGATGAC
>DASQIG010000510.1:0-8092 GCA_035631735.1 Burkholderiales bacterium
GCTCGGCTACGCCGCGCTGATGGCGCACAGGATCGCGCCGCGCGCCAAGGTGGGCGTGATTCTGTCAGGCGGAAACGTCGATCTCGCCTGGGCCGCGGGGCAGCTCGCGCGGCGCCAGATGAATTAGACTCGCCGCCCTAAGCACCCGAACCGAGGAGGACGGACCATGCGTTGGCTTGCTGCACTGCCGCTGTTGTTTTGCGCTGCGATCGCAGCCGCGGCGGACACTTTCAAGATCGACGTCATAACGTCGCTCACCGGCGGCGCCTCGTTCATCGGCAAGGGCGAGCTGCAGGCGCTGCAGCTGCTGGAAAAATCGGTGAACAAGTCGGGCGGCATCAAGGGCCAGCCGGTGGAGTTCGTGTTCTACGACGACCAGTCGAGCCCACAGGTCGCGGTGCAGCTCGGCTCGCAGATCAAGTCCAAGAACCCGCCGGTGATCCTCGGGCCGTCGATCGTCGCGATGTGCAATGCGACGGGCCCGCTCATGAAGGACGGGCCGGTGATGTACTGCCTGTCGCCGGGCATCCATCCGCCGAAGGGCAGCTTCGTCTTCACCTCCAGCACCTCGACCTACGATCTCGCCAAGGCGCTGATGCGCTACTTCCGCAGCAACGGGTGGAAGAACATCGCCCTCATGACGAGCTCGGATGCGAGCGGACAGGACGCCGAGCGCGGGCTGAACGAGGCCGCCGCGATGCCGGAGAACAAGGAGCTCAAGATCGTCGCGCGCGCGCACTTCAACATCACCGACGTGAGCGTCGCGGCGCAGATCGAGAACGTGAAGGCGGCGAGCCCCCAGGCCTTCATCGCCTGGAGCACCGGCGCGCCGATCGCCACCGTGTTCAAGGGCATCGTGCAGGCCGGGCTCGACGTGCCGACCGCAACCACCGACGGTAACATGACCTACGCGCAGATGAAGAACTACGCCGACTTCCTGCCAAAGCAGCTCTACATCGCGAGCGCCGCGTGGGCGGCGTACGGTTACCAGAAGCTCGATCCGCGCCTCGAGAAGCTCATCAAGGAGTTCTACGACCAGTACGCCGCGATCGGTCAGAAGCCCGACTTGCCGGCGAGCATCGGCTGGAACAGCGGCCTCATCGTGGTCGATGCGCTGAAGCAGCTCGGGCCGAAGGCGACGGCGACGCAACTGCGCGACTATCTCGTCAACCTCAGGGACGTTCCGAGCGTCGACGGCATGCTCGACTTCCCGGCTTCGCCCCAGCGTGGGCTCAGCCTGCAGGACGTCGTGGTGACGCGCTGGGACCCGGCGAAGAACACCTGGGTTGCGGTGAGCAAGCCGGGAGGCGAGCCGCTCAGGTAGCGAGCGCCGCAGCCGCACGGCAATGGAGCTGGCCGCTCAGATCCTGATCGGCGGCATCCTGCAGGGCAGCGTCTTCGGCGTCGTTGCCCTCGGATTCACGCTCGTCTTTCGCGTGACGGGCGCGATCAACCTCTCTCAAGGCGCGTTCTGCATCCTTGCCGCCTACGTCATGTTCTCGCTCGAGCGCGCCGCCGGCTGGCCGCCGCTCGCGGCCGCGGCCGGCGCGGCGCTCGCCACCGCGCTGGCGGCACTGGTGATCGGCGCGAGCGCCTTCGTGCCCGCGCTCTCGCGGCTGCCGACGAGCAGCATGTTCATCCTCACGGCGGGCTTGCTGACGTTTCTGGAAGGGCTCTGTCTCGTCGTGTGGGGAAGCGAGCCCTACGCGTTGCCGCCGTTCTCCGGCGAAGCGCCGCTCGACGTCCTCGGCGTGCGAATCCCGACCCAGGGCCTGTGGATCGCCGGCGCGACGCTCGCCATCATCGTCGGCATCTGGTGGCTTCTCATGCGCACCGCGCTCGGCGAGGCGTTGCGCGCCTGCGCGGAAAACCCGGCAGCGGCGCGGCTCATGGGGATCGATGTCGAGCGCATGACGCTCTTCAGCTTTACGCTCGCCGCGTTCATTGCCGCGATCGGCGGCATCGTGGTCGCGCCGATTCTCTCGTTCCAGTTCGACACCGGACGCTTCTTCACCATCTCGGGATTCAGCGCCGTGGCGATCGGCGGGCTCGGCTCGTTCGTCGCCGCCGGCTATATCTCGTCGCTCTTCGCGAACGGCATCGCCCTCGGGCTTCTCATCCTGACGCTGCTGGTGCGCCCGAGCGGACTCTTCGTCGCGCGCCGCACGAGGCGGGAGGACGTGCGCGACGAGCACCGCATCTACCACCCGGTGGTGCGCCTGCGCGGCCGGCGCGGCGCCGCGTTCGGCGCCATCGCGATCCTCGTGGTCGCAGCGCTGCCGCGGGTCGTGCCCGACGGCGTCATGAGCTCGCTGGTCATCACCGGAATTCTCTTCATCGCGGTGCTCGGGCTCGATGTGCTGATGGGCCACGCGGGCCAGGTCAGCCTCGGCCAGGCGGGATTCATGGCGGTCGGCGGCTACACCGCCGCGATCCTCGCCACGAATTACGGCTGGTCCCCGCTCCTCGGCACGGCGGCAGGCCTCGTGCTGTCGCTCGTCTGCGCGCTCATCCTGTCGCTCATCACGATGCGCCTGCGCGGCCACTATCTCGCGCTCGCCACGCTCGCCTTCGGGCTGCTGGTCGATTCGCTCACGGTCGGCATGACCGAGGTGACCGGTGGACCCTCCGGCCTCGTCGGCATCCCGGATTTCGCCATCGGCGGTTTCGCGTTCGACTCGCCGCTCAAGATGTACTACCTCGTCGCGGCGCTGCTCCTCATCGCGATCCTGGTGCTTCTCGGCGGCATCCGCTCCGGCTTCGGTCGCGCGCTGCAGGCGGTGCGCACCGACCAGACCGCCGCGGCGGCGCTCGGCGTCAACGTGCCTCGGCACAAGGTGGCGGCGTTCGCCGTCAGCGCCGCGCTTGCCTCGATATCCGGAAGCCTGTACGCGTTCTTCTTCCACTTCCTCTCCCCGGAGATGGTCGGCACACAGCGTTCCCTCGAGATGATCGCCATGCTGGTGGTGGGCGGGGAGGGCACGCTCGTCGGCCCGGTGTTCGGCGTGGCGCTCCTCACGCTGATTCCGACGATCTTCCAGCCGCTCGCGGTGTACAAGACGCTCGCCGCGGGGCTGCTGCTCGTCGCGACGGTGCGCTACCTGCCCGGCGGCATCTTCGGCACGCTCGCCGCGCGCCTTGCCCGATGAGCGCGCCGGCACTCGAAGCGATCGCATTGTCGAAGTCCTTCGGCGGCGTGCGCGCGGCTGCCGACGTGTCGTTCGCGGTGGCGCCCCAGACCCTCACCGCGATCATCGGCCCGAACGGCGCCGGCAAGACGACGCTCTTCAACCTGATCACCAACCTGTTTCCCGCCGACGCCGGCGAAGTGCGCTACTTCGGCACGCCGCTGACTCGGCTGAGCGCGTCAGAGATCGCCGCGCGCGGCCTCATCCGGACGTTCCAGAGCGCGCGCATCTTCCCCGGCATGACCGTGCTCGAGAACGTGCTGGCAGGCGCCCATCTGCGCGTGCGCTCGCATGCGCTCGCGCAGATGCTGTGGCTGCCGGCGGCGCGGGCCGAGGAACGCGAGCTCGAGGGGCGCGCCAGCGCGACGCGCCGGCAAACCTGCTCGCGATCGGGGCGCAGAAAATGCTCGAGGTGATACGCGCGCTGATGGCCCGGCCGCGCGTGATGCTGCTCGATGAGCCGGCCGCCGGCTTGAACGACGCCGAGACCGTCGAGCTCGGCACCTTGCTTCGCGCGGTGCGCGCAAGCGGCATCACCGTCGTCGTCGTCGAGCACAACATGTCCCTCGTCATGGGCGTCGCCGACCAGGTGATCGTGCTCGATGCCGGCAGCATCGTCGCGGCCGGCACGCCCGGCGAAATCCAGCGCGACCCGCGCGTGGTCGCCGCTTATGTCGGCGCGGAGGTCGCATGACGCTCGAGCTGCGCGGCCTCACGGCTGGCTACGGCGGCAACCCGGTGGTCCACGGCGTCGATCTCGCCGTGCGCGAGGGCGAGATCGTGGCGCTGGTCGGCGCCAATGGCGGCGGCAAGTCGACCCTGGTGAAGGCCATCTCGGGACTCGTGGCGCCGCAAGCGGGCGACATTCTCTTCGACGGCCAGCCGATCGGCCGGCTTGCGCCGCGCGAGCGCGTGCAACTCGGCATCGTGCACGTGCCGGAGGGCCGCCAGGTGTTCGCCGGCTTGTCGATCGCGGAAAACCTGCGGCTCGGCGCGTGGGCGCGCCGTTCTCAGGGCACGCGCGCGATCGAGGGCCGCATGCGCGAGATCGCAGGGCGCTTCCCGGTGCTCCTCGAGCGGCTGGGGGAGCCGGCGGGCACGCTCTCCGGCGGGCAGCAGCAGATGCTCGCCATCGCGCGCGGCCTCATGACCGACCCGCGGCTGCTGCTGCTGGATGAGCCTTCGCTCGGCCTCGCGCCGCTGCTCGTCGTCGAGATCTTCCGCCTGATCGAGGCGCTGCGCGCGCGCGGCATCGCCGTGCTGCTCGCCGAGCAGAACGCCCGCATGAGCCTCGCCATCGCCGATCGGGGCTACGTCATCGAAACGGGCCGCGTCGCGCTGCAGGGAACGGGGCGCGAGCTGCTTGCGCGGCGCGACATCGCCGAGCGCTATCTCGGCGTGGGCAAAGCGGTCGGCGCGCAATCCGCAGCGCGCGTCGAGCAGCTGGCGACCCGTCTCGCCGGCGTGCTCGCGCGCGATTAGCGGCGGCGCTTCTGCTTCGCCTTCTTGGCCTTCGCAGGCTTGCGGCGCTTCGCTTTCTTGCCCGCTTTGCTTCTCACTACGCGCGCGGGGGGTTGGCCCGGTCCTGGAAACTGCAGGATCGCATCCTTGAAGAGCTGCACTAAGCCGAGCACCGCCGCTGCCTGCGACGGATAGAGCGCCTCGGTGCGCACGATCAGCTCTTCGTGGTTCTCCGGGTTGTAGAGCTCGGCGAGATACCTGCCGCTCACCTGGTCCAGCACGAACTCGACGCGAAATTGGGCCACCAGCGCTCCTCCTCGTCCGGATAATAGCGACCACGATGCGCGCAGTCGAGATTAGCAACCCCGGCGGCCCGGAAGTGCTGCGCGTCGTGGATCTGCCGAAGCCTGCGCCGCAGGCAGATGAAATTCTGGTCAAGGTGACGGCCGCGGGCGTGAACCGGCCCGACGTCCTGCAGCGCATGGGCCGCTATCCGGTGCCGCCCGGTGCATCGCCGCTGCCGGGGCTCGAGATCGCCGGCGAAGTCGCCGAGCTCGGCGCGGCGGTGAAGCTGTGGAAGCGCGGCGACAAGGTGTGCGCGCTCGTCAATGGCGGCGGCTACGCCGAGTACTGCGCGGTGCCGGAGACGCAGGCGCTGCCCGTGCCCAAGAACCTGTCGATGGTGGAAGCGGCGTCGCTCCCGGAAGCCTGCTTCACCGTCTGGGGCAATGTCTACGACCGCGGCCGCCTGGCGCCCGGCGAATCGCTGCTGGTGCAGGGCGGCACATCCGGTATCGGCGTGACCGCGATCCAGATGGCCGCCGCGACCGGCAACCGCGTATTCGCCACCGCGGGCAGCGACGAGAAGGTCGCGGCGTGCGTGAAGCTCGGTGCCGAGAAGGCGTTCAACTACAAAACGCAGGACTGGGTCGCCGGAGTGCACGCCGCCACCGGCGGCAAAGGCGTCAACGTCATCCTCGACATGGTCGGCGGCGACTATGTGCCACGCGAGCTGAAGTGCCTGGCGGAGGAAGGGCGGCTGGTGTTCATCGCCTATCTGCGCGGCCCGCGCAGCGAGCTCGACATCGATGCGCTGATGCGCAAGCGCCTCACGGTCACCGGATCGACGCTGCGCCCCAGGAGCACGGAATTCAAAGGCTACCTGGCCCGCAACCTGCGCGAAAAGGTCTGGCCGCTCGTCGCGGCGGGCCGCATCAAGCCGCAGGTCTACAAGAGTTTCCCGCTGGCACAGGCCGCCGAGGCCCATCGCCTGATGGAGTCCTCGCAGCACATCGGCAAGATCGTCCTTACCGTTTAGCGGCTTCGCCTTTCAGCCACTCGATGAAGTCCAGCACCTCCGGGCGGCTGGCCGCCGCCCTCGAGGCGACGACGAAATAGGCGCGCGCGGGATCCGCCGCGGTCTTGAACGGCGCGACGAGCCTCTTCTCGGCGAGCAGGTCCTTCACCAGCGGGCTGCGCCCGAGCGCCACGCCGTGTCCCGCCAGCGCCGCGGGAATGATCTGCTCGAAGCCCGAGAGCGAGAGCGTCGCGACCGGCCGCAGCTCCGGGATCCCCGCGACCTCGAGCCAGGTCTTCCAATGCAGCCAGGGGTGGCGTGCATCCGGATCGTCGTATTGCAGCAGCGTGTGGTTCTTCAGATCGGCCGGCTGGCGCAGCGGGTTCACTTTCAGCAACTTCGGGCTGCAGACCGGGAACACGCGCTCGCCGAAGAGGCGCACCGCATTCGGCCCGGCGAGCGACGGCGGGCCGTGGCGGATGGCGAGATCGAGGCCGTCGCGCTCGAGGTCCTGCACGCGCGTATCGGCGGTAATGCGCACGTCCACGCCGGGATGCGTGCGCGTGAAGCCGGCGAGCCGCGGGATGAGCCACAGCGCGGCGAACGAATGAGTGGTGGTCAGCGAGAGCGGGCGCTTGCGCCCTGACTGCGATCGCAGGCGCTCGGTAGCGCTGCGCATCGTGGTGATCACCTGCGCGGCGGCGGCGTAGAACTGCTGCCCGGCACCGGTGAGCGCGAGCGCGCGATGGCGCCGATGGAACAGCGGCACGCCGAGCTGCTCCTCGAGCTCCTTGATCTGCCGGCTGACCGCCGACTGCGTGAGGAAAAGTTCCTCACCCGCCTTGGTAAAGGACAGGTGCCGGGCCGCCGCCTCGAAGCCGGCGAGCAGGTCGAGGCTCGGCATTACATTCCGATTTCTCATGTGTGGCTTGAGAATTTACCGTTTGAGCGCCGCACGCGCAGGATGCATTCTACGCATGCAAACAAAGGAGCAACCAATGACACTGGAACTCAAGAAAGGCGCCGTGAAGCTCGGCCCCAACCAGACGCTCAAAGTCGTGGACGGCCAGGGCAGCACCGTGTGCGCCGTGGAAGGCTCGCTCTGGATCACCGAAGAGAACCAGCCGAAGGACATCGTGCTGGAGCGCGGCGGCTGCTACCGGCTGCGCCATCGCGGCGTCGCCATCGTCAACTCGCTCGGCGGCGAAGCCGCCGTGTCGTTTGCTTGAAAGGAAAGGCCATGAGACTCGACTTCCCGGAACTCGAAGCACGGAACGCCAGGGCCCGGCGCGAGCGCGCCGAGGCGCTCTACACGCTCGTCATCGCGCCGATCGCGAAGCTCTTCGGACACAAGGGTGCACGCCATGAGACAGCTGACGCTCGCCGAGTGGCGCGCTAACCCCGAGCTGCGGCAGCAGATCGTGCAAGCGGCCCACCGGCAGCGCAACGAGGTGCTCGGCCGGCTGTTCGCGCGGCTCTTCGCTGCGATTCGGGGACGGAGCCCGAATTCGAAGGCCGCCAGCCGGCACGCGCACGCCTAAACGAACTTAAAATACGCGCTCCCTCCCCGGAGCGCGCATGTTCAAGGATCACCTTCTCAAAGGTAAGCGCATCCTCATCACCGGCGGCGGCACCGGCCTCGGCAAGGAGATCGCCGCCAGGTACCTCGAGCTCGGCGCCGACCTGTGGATCGCCGGCCGGCGCGGCGGCGTGCTCGAAGACACCGCCAGAGAGCTCACCGACAAGCACGGTGGGCGGGTACGCACCCAGGCGGTGGACATTCGCGACGCCGCAGCGGTCGATGCCATGGTTCAGCGCATCTGGGACGAAGACGGCCCGCTCACCGGGCTCGTCAACAACGCCGCCGGCAACTTCATCAGCCCGACCAAGGACCTGACGCCGAACGGCTTCAACGCCATCGCCAACATCGTCTTCCACGGCACGTTCTATGTGACGCACGCCGTGGGCAAGCGCTGGATCGCGGGCGGGCACAAGGGGAGCGTGGTCTCGATCCTCGTCACCTGGGTGCACACCGGCTCGCCCTACGTCGTGCCTTCAGCGATGTCCAAAGCGGGGCTGCACGTGATGACCAAGTCGCTCGCCGTCGAATGGGGCCGCCACGGCATCCGCCTGAACGCGATCGCGC
>DASQIG010000511.1:0-1967 GCA_035631735.1 Burkholderiales bacterium
CGCCGCGGAGCGTGGCATGGTGCAGCTCAAGGGCCACCGCTCGGTCGGCGGGATGCGCGCGTCGATCTACAACGCGATGCCGATCGAGGGCCTGCAGCGACTGGTCGAGTACCTGCGCGAGTTCGAAAAGAAACATGGCTAAGGGCAAGAAGTGCGAGATCCTGGTGATCAACCAGATCGCGCAGGTCGGACTCAAGCGCTTCCCGCAGGAGCGCTATGCAGTGGTCAAGGAGTCGAAGGATCCGTGGGCGATCCTGGTGCGCTCGCAGGACCTGCATAAGTTCGAGTTTGGACCCTCGCTGCGCGCGGTCGGCCGCGCCGGCGCCGGCGTGAACAACATTCCGGTAACGGCGCTCTCCAAGCGCGGCATCCCGGTGTTCAACGCGCCGGGCGCAAACGCCAATGCGGTGAAGGAGCTGGTGCTCGCCGGCATGCTGATGGCGGCGCGCAACCTCGGGCCGGCGCTCGAGTTCGTCAAGGGCCTCGATAGCGGCGACCTCGACAGGACGGTCGAGAGCGGCAAGAAACAGTTCGCGGGCTTCGAGCTGCCGGGACACACGCTCGGCGTCATCGGCCTCGGCAAGATCGGCAGCCTGGTCGCGGATGCTGCCATCCGGCTGGGAATGAACGTGCTGGGCCACGATCCGCATATCACGGTGGAAGCGGCATGGAGCCTGCCGTCGCAGGTGCGGCGCGCACATTCGATCGACGAGGTGCTGAAGGCGAGCCACTTCGTGAGCCTGCATGTGCCGCTCATCGAGAAAACGCGCCACATGATCAATGCGCGAAACATCGAGCACTCGCATCAGGGCGCGGTGCTGCTCAATTTCTCGCGCGACGGCGTGGTTGACGATGACGCGGTGCTCAAGGGCCTCGCGAGCGGGCGCCTGCGCTGGTACGTGACCGACTTCCCGAGCGCAGCGCTGCTCGGCAAGCCCGGGGTTATTGCGCTCCCGCATCTTGGCGCGTCGACCGAGGAAGCGGAGGACAATTCGGCGGTCATGGTGGTGGACGAGGTGCGCGACTACCTCGAGCACGGCAACCTGCAGAACGCGGTGAACTTCCCGGATGCGGCGATGGGGCGCGAAGCGCCGTTTCGTCTGGCGATCGCGAATGCCAACGTGCCCGACATGCTCGGGCGCATCTCGCACACGCTCGGCAAGCGCAAAATAAACATCCACAACATGCTGAACAAGTCCAAGGGAGAGATGGCGTACACGCTGGTCGACACCGACAGCCCGGTGCCCGGCGAGGTCATCGACGAGCTCCGCCGCACCGACGGCGTGCTCGCCGTGCGCTATCTCCCGATCGATGCCTGACGACATCGAGAAGCTGCGCCGCGAGATCGACGCGCTCGACGACGAGCTGCTGAAGCTCATCAACCGCCGCGCCGCGGCGGCGAGCCGCATCGGCGCGCTGAAAGCCGGCGCGCCGGCTTACCGGCCCGAGCGCGAGAGCGAGATCCTGCGGCGCGTGGCGGATAAGAACCCCGGCCCGCTTGCCGCGGAGCGCGTGAGCGCCGTATTTCGCGAGGTGATCTCCGCCTGCCGCGGGCTCGAAGAGGCGATCCGCGTCACTTACCTTGGGCCTGAGGGCACCTTCAGCGAGCAGGCGGTGCGCCAGCACTTCGGCCGCGCGGTCGAGGCCGTGCCGGTCGCGAGCGTAGACGAGGCGTTCCGCCGCTGCGAGGCGCGCGCGGTGCAGTTCACGGTGGTGCCGGTGGAGAATTCCACCGAGGGCGTCGTCGGCCGCACGCTCGATCTCCTGCTCGGCACGCCGCTTCGCATCTGCGCCGAGATCGAGCTGCGCGTGCAGCAGAACCTGCTCGCGACGGGCAAGCTGAAAGACGTGCGGCGCGTCTATTCGCACGCGCAGTCGCTCGGCCAGTGCGACGCGTGGCTCGCGCAGAACCTGCCGGCGGCCGAGCGCGTGCCGGTCGCTTCGAACGCCGAGGCGGCGAGCCGCGC
>DASQIG010000512.1:0-5992 GCA_035631735.1 Burkholderiales bacterium
TGATCGAGCTCGCGAAGCCGCACTGCGGGCTCAACGCGAGCTGCTCGAGCGGCGCCACCTTGGCCGCCTCGTCAATCCTCTTCAGCAATTCCGCTTCGGTCTCGACGCGCGCGCTCTTGCTCGACACCAGCCCGAGCACGACCCGCTTGTTGCCTTCGGGCAGCAGCCGCAGCGGCTCGAAGCCGCCGGCGCGCGCGCTGTCGTACTCGAGGAAATAGCCGTTCACGTTGATGCGGTTGAAGAGCACCTCGGCCACCGGCTCGTAGCCGCCCTGCGCCGCCCAATTGCCTTCGCGGTTGCCGCGGCACTGGTGCAGCGTAATCGTTACCTCGGCCGGCAGGCCGGCGATGGTCTGGTTGATGCGCTGCGCGTACGTCTCGAGCAAGCGCATCGGATCCTCGCCCCACGAGCGCACGTACTCGCGGTGCTGGGGATCGCAGATGAATGCGATGCTCGTGTCGTCGAGCTGGATATAGCGCGCGCCAGCATCGACCAGGGCCCGCAGCTCGGTCCTGTAGGCGGCCACCAGATCGGCCCAGAACCGCTCCCGGTCGCTCTCGTAGAAGCCGAGCTTGCCGCCGGTGTAGTAGTGCACGCAGTTCGGCGCCGGCATGGTTACCTTGGGCACGCGGCGCGTCGTCGCCTTGAGGAAGTCGAACGCGCGAACCACCGAGCTCGGCCGCCAGCGGATCGGGCCGACGACGTTCAGATCCGAGAAGCCTTGCGTCGGTCCCAGTTCGTTGCGCCACTTCAGCTTTGCGGAGCCGGTGCGATCGGCTTCGAAGCCTTCCCAGCCGAGGATCAGCTCCAGCCACCAGCTGCGGCGCCGGAATTCGCCGTCGGTTACCGCCTGCAGGCCGATGCGCTCCTGCATCGCGACGGCCTCGCGGATGCAGTCGTCTTCGACCTTGCGCAGCCCCGCATCATGGTGCGGCCCGAGCGCGCTCGTCGGCGTCTGTGGCCCGAGATATTTCTCGCGCGCCTGCTTCAACCGCTCGGGGCGCAACAGGCTGCCGACTTGATCAGCGCGGAACGGAGGCTGCATCCAGCCGGCGATTCTAAGTTGCCTCCGAGTAGTCGAGGAGCTTGACTTTGTAATCCGAGCGCGGCAACGACTGCGCCGCGACCATGCGCACCTCGGGCGCAAAGAGCAGCGCGGCGCGAATTTCCTTGGCTATCGCCTCGCCGACGGCGGCCTCGCCCTCGACGAGCACCGGAAGCGGGGGATCCTGCTTCACGCCCTTGCGCCTTGGGCGGATGAGGATTGCTCCGGTCACCCGCGGCTGGAAACGCGCGACGATCTCGCGCACCGCTGATGGAAACACGTTCACGCCGCGCACGATCAGCATGTCGTCGGTACGGCCGATGCAGCGCACGCGCAGCGATGTGCGGCCGCAGGCGCACGGCGATGCCCAGACCCGCGCATGGTCGCGGCTGCGAAAGCGCAGCAGCGGCGCCGCTTCGCGGGCGAGGTGCGTGTAGACGAGCTCGCCGGTCGCGCCATCCTGCATGTCGAGCACCCTCCCCGTATCGGGGTCGATCAGCTCGACGTGAATCAGCCCCTCGGCCGAGAAATGCATGCCGGCCTGCTCCGGGCACTCGCCCCAGAGCGACGCGGCGATGTCGCCGATGCCCATGATCTCGTAGACCCTGGCGCTCCACGCGCCTTGCAGCTTGCGGCGCAAGCCCTCTTCGCCCCCGCCCGGCTCGCCGCCGACGATGATGCGCTTCACCGCGGAAAGCGATACCCCTTTGGACGCCGCGACCTCGGCGATATGCAGGGCGTACGACGGCGTGCAGGCGAGCGCCTCGGGCGCGAGCTTCTGGATCGCGGTGAGCAGGCGCTCCGTGTTGCCGACGCCAACCGGAATGTGCACGCAGCCGATCGCCTCGAACGCCGCGAGCGATGCGCCGGCGACGAACGGACCGGCGCCGTAGGTCGTCACCACGCGCTCGCCCGCCGTGAGCCCGTTGCATGAGTAGGTCCTGCGGCCGATCTCGCGCCACTGCTCGACATCAGCCCGGGTAAGCGGGATATAGAGCGGCGTGCCGCTCGTGCCGCTGGTCGAATAGATACGTGCCGCCTGCGAGATGTCGATCGCCGCGTGCGCGCCAAGCGGGGGATGCGCGGCCTGGCTCGCGCGCAGCTCGTCCTTTTCGGTGAACGGCAGCCGCGCGATGTCGGCGAGGCCGCCCACCGCGGCTGCGCTCGCGAAGCGGGCGGCGGTGAGCTTCTCGCGGTAGAACGCCGAACGCTCGTAGAGCGCCGCAATCTGTCGGCGGTAGAGCGCGTCGGGCGGGAGGGCGCCGGGCACCGCGTGATGCTACCGCGATAATAGCGGCGCTCGTGCCGCCCTCTTCTCATCCGCTGCGCGGCGTCCTGTGGATGCTGGGCGCCGTGCTGTCCTTCGCCGCGATGGCGATCGCGGTGCGTGAACTGCAGCGCCACATGGGGACGCTGCAAATCCTCGCGCTGCGCACGGGCATGACGCTCGCGATCGTCGCGGTGCTGGTCGCCGTGCACGGCAGTGCAGCCATCGCGACGCAGCGACTGCCGCTGCACGCCAGCCGTGCGCTCGTGCATCTTGCTGGCCAGTACTGCTGGATGTACGCCATCAGCGCGCTGGCGCTCGCCACGGTCTTCGCGATCGAATTCACGATGCCGGTGTGGACAGCGCTGCTGGCCGCGGCCTTCCTCGGCGAGCGCCTGACGCAGGGCCGCCTGGTGCAGCTTTTCCTGGGGCTCGTCGGCGTCGCGATCATCCTGCGGCCGGGGTTCGGCGCGTTCCACCCGGCGGCGCTCGTCATGCTGCTCGGCTCGCTCTTCTATGCCGGCAACATGATCTTCACCAAGCGCCTGTCGGCCACGGACACGGCGCTCGCGGTGACTTTCTGGATGTCGGCGGTGCAGCTGCCCCTAACGCTCGTCGCTGCCCTTCCGTCGTGGGTCGCGCCGCAGCTCGCCGATGTGCCGTGGATCGTGGTGATCGGCGCCGGCTCCTTCGCCGCGCACTACTCGATGACGCGCGCCATGAAGCTCGCCGACGCCACCGTCGTGGTGCCCATCGACTTCATCCGCCTGCCACTGATCGCCGTCGTCGGCGCGCTTTTCTACGCCGAGCCGTTCGACCCGTTGGTGCTGGTCGGCGCGGCGGTCATCTTCGTCGGCACCTATTACAGCCTCACCCGGGAAGCGCGCTGATGCCTTGATCCTCAGCCCTTGCGCAGCAGGCCGACCAGCGCCTCATTCGGTACGGGCTTGCTGAACAGATAGCCCTGCATCTCGTCGCAGCGCAGCAGGCGCAGGAACTTGGCCTGGTCCTCGGTCTCGACGCCTTCGGCGATCACCTTCAGGCGCAGGGAATGCGCGAGCGAGATGATGGTCGAGACGAGCGTCATCGCGTTCGGGTCTTCCTGCATCCGGATGATGAAGGAGCGGTCGATCTTCAGCGCCTGGACCGGTAGCTGCGCAAGGTACCCCAGCGAGGAATAGCCGGTGCCGAAGTCGTCGATGGCGATGTTGACCCCGAGCGCGCGCACCGCCTTGAGCTTCTCGATGTTGCTTTTGATGTCCTCCATCACCAGGCTTTCGGTGAGTTCCAGGTCGATCGCGGTTGGCGCCACGCCATCGATGATCGCCTCCTCCACGACGCGCACGAAATCACGCTGGCGCAACTGGATCGCCGATACGTTCACGGCGACGCGCGGCGCGCGGAGCTTTTGCTCGACCCAGCCGCGATGATCGCGCGCCGCACGCTTCAACGCCCATTCGCCGACCTGCAGGATCAGCCCGGTCTCCTCCAGCAGAGGGATGAAATGCGCCGGCGGCACCAGCCCTTTGTCCGGGCTCTGCCAGCGGATCAATGCCTCCACCCCGACCACCGCGCGCGTGTCGAGATCGACCTTGGGCTGGTAGTGCAGAACGAATTGCTCCTTTTCGAGCGCCTGCCGCAGCTTGTTCTCGAGCGAGAGCTTTTCGGCGACGCGCTCGCTCATCTGCTGCTCGTAGAACAGGTACTCCTCGCCGGTGCGCTTCGCTTTCTCCAGCGCGGCCTCGGCATTCCTGAGCAGCGTGTCGGCGTCTGCGCCGTTCTCGGGATAGAGCGCCGCGCCGATCTTGGCCGAAACGCGCTGCTCGCCGCCGTCCAGCTTGAACGGCTCACCGAAGACGCCCTTTAGGATGTGGCCGATAAGGCGCGCGAGCTCGTCTTCTCGCTCCACCTGGGGCACGAGGATCGCAAAGCGGTTGCCCGCAGTCCGCGCCACGCCGTTCGCGTCCGGCGCGGCGCGCTGCAGGCGCTCGGCCACTTTCTTTAGCAAGGCATCGCCCGCCTGCCGGCCAAGGCTATCGTTGATCAACCGGAAGCGGTCGAGGTCGACCTTTAGCAACGCAAACCGCCTCTGCTCGCGACTCGCCGTCGCGAGGTGCTGCGTCAGACGCTCCTCGAGCAGCGACCGATTGGGCAGGTCCGTAAGAGGATCGTGGTAGGCGAGATAGTCGAGCTTTTCGGCCTTCTCCAGATGGTCGAGCGCAAACGAAATGTCGCCGGCGAGCTCGACCAGCAGCTTCATCTCCTCGTCGTCGAAGAACCCGGTCTCGGCGGCGTACAGCGAGAGCGCGCCTATCGCCTTGCCCTCGATTACGAGTGGCAATGCGGCCGCGGACCGGAAGCCCCGCTCGAGCGCCTCCTTCGGGTACTGCATGACCTGGGCGCCGTCCGCCTCGATGTCATTGCAGATGACGGGCCTGCGGCTGCCGATCGCTTGCGCGCTCAAGGCCGCCTTGCCTCGCTCCTTTGCGTCGGCGGTCGGTCGCACGAGCTGTACGAATCCGCGCTCGTCGCCTGACCACGCCACCGCTTTCACCTGGTGCTCGCGCTGATCGGCAATGGCCACCCAGGCTAGGGGAAACTGCCCCGCTTGCACCGCGATCCGGCACGCCTCCCGGAAGAGCTCCTCGCGGTCGCTCGCCCGCACGATCAGCGCATTGATACCGCTCAGTACCGCATAGACGCGCGTCAGCCGCTGGACCTTCTCCTCCTTGTGGAGATGCTCCAGCGCGAAGGAGATATCGCCTGCGAGCTCCAGCAGCAGCTTCATTTCCTCGTCGTCGAAGAAGCCAACATCCGCGGCATACAAGGCGAGTATCCCGATCGCCTCGCTGCCAAGGACCAGGGGAATTACAGCCAGCGAATTGATACCGCGCTCGTCGAGCTCCTTCCGCATCAGCCGTTGCGGATCGTGCTCGACGTCGTTGGAGATCATCGGCCTCATCTCGCGCACCGCGCGTCCGGAGAGACCATGACCGCCCGGCTTGTTCTCGAGGACCGCCATCGGGGCTGACGCGAAGAAATCGCGCACGTCGCCCGCGGCAGCCACCGGCTTGACGATGCCCGCGTCCTGGTCGACGAGACCGATCCAGGCCATGCGGAACTGTCCATGCTCGACGGCGATGCGGCTCGCCTCGCGGAACAGCTCGTCGCGGTCCCGCACCCGGATAATTAGGGAGTTGATGTGACTGAGCACTGCGTAGACGCGATTCAGGCGCCTGATTCGCTCCTCTGCGATCCTGCGCGCGGTGACGTCGCGCGCGATGCCCTGGTGCGTGCCGTCGCCGACCGCGCGCACGCTGATCTCCGCCGGAAACGAGCTGCCGCCCTTGCGATGCATCCTGCGCTCGTACAGTTTGTACTGCACCTCCTGGAGCTGAGGGATGCGCTGCAGGGCTTGCGCCCTCTCCGCTTCGGGAAACGTGTCGGCGACGTTCATGCGCAGCAGCTCGCCCTCGCTGTAGCCGAGCATCTCGCAATAGCGGGAGTTGACCAGCAGGAACTGCCCGTGCGAATCGGTGACGAAGATGCCGTCGGCCGCCTGCTCGATCAGCGTGCGGAACTTAGTCTCGCTGCGGCGCAGCTCGGCCTCGGCGCGCACCTGCTCGGTCACGTCCTGCAGCGTGTTGAACCAGCGCGCCGTGCTCGTCGCCTCGCCTTCG
>DASQIG010000513.1:0-16690 GCA_035631735.1 Burkholderiales bacterium
TTGTGGCTTGATGGCTTCCATCGCTCACCCCAAGGCTTGTCGCTTGATCTTGCCGTTGTCGGTCTTCGGCAGGCCGTCGACGAACTGCACGTATTTCGGCACCATGAAGCTCTCGAGCCTCGCGCCGCAGTGGCCGATGACGTCCCTTTCACTATAGCGCCGGCCGGGGCCGAGTACGACGAAGGCCTTGACGGCCTGTCCGAAGACCGGATCGGGAACCCCCACTACGGCCGCTTCGAGCACGCCGGGCAGGCGGTAGAGCGCGTTCTCGACTTCGCGCGGGCTGACCTTCTCGCCGCGCGACTTGATGATGTCGTCCTTGCGGGCGACGAAGTACAGATATCCTTCGGCATCGGTGCGGAAGATGTCGCCCGAATAGAGCACACGCTCGCCCGGCAGCGGGCCGGGCTTCAGACGCTGCGCCGTCTCGACGGGCTTCTCCCAGTAGCCGCGCATCACGTGGCTGCCGCGGACCACGAGCTCGCCGGTCGCGCCATTCGGCAGGCGCCGACCCGACTCGTCAACCAGCCACAGTTCCTGGTTCGGCATGCCGCGGCCGACGGAGAGCGGCCGTCTGTCGAGCTGCTCGGGCGGCAGGTAGGTCACGCGCTTGCATTCGGTCTGGCCATACATCGAATAGAACCTCGCCTGCGGAAACGCCGCGCGCAGCCTGCGGATCTGCTCCTCGGAGAGCGGCGCCGCGGCGTTGGTAATCATGCGCAGCCGGCCGAGGTCGTAGCGCGAGAGCGTCGCGAGGCTGGTGAGCAGGTTGAATGCCGTAGGCACCCCCGGCAGCACCGTGGCCCTCGCCTGCGTCGCGACTTCGAGGATGCGCTTGGGGAACGCGAAGCTGCGCTCGAGCACCACCGTCGCGCCGACCTTGAAACCCATCAGCACCTGGTACAGGCCGTAGCTGAACGCGAGCGGCAGCGCGCACAGGATCACATCGTCCTCGCGATACTCGAGGTACGCCATCACCGAGTTGGCCGCGCTCACCATGTTCAGGTGCGTGAGCATCACGCCCTTCGGCTCGCCAGTCGAGCCGGAGGTGTAGATGATCGCGGCAAGGTCCTGGTCGATCGCCGGGTCGTTGCCGGCGACGGCCACGGCGTCCGGCTGGTTTTCGTCGGCGACGATGCAGGTGTGCACGCTCTTCGCCTGAGTCACCGCGCCATCCCATACCGCGCGCAACGATGAGTGCGTGACAAGGCTCGCGGCGCGCAGGTCGTTCAGCAGGTGCGCCAGCTTCTCGGTGCGGGTGAGCGGGTTGAGCGGCGCGAAGACTGCGCCGAGCTTCAGCGCCGCGTAGATGGCCACCACGGCCCGCGTGCAGTTCGGCATGAAGATGGCGACGCGATCGCCGCGCCGTACGCCGCGGCTCGCGAGCGTGGCCGCCAGTCGCTCGGCACGCTCGTTCACCTCGCAATAGGTATGCGCGCCCTCTTCGCAGACGAGCGCTACCTTGGACGGCAGCCGCTCCGCAGTGCGCTCGAGGAAGTGATGCAGCAGCATCAGGCGACCTCCGCCTGGCAAGGCGTCCTGCTTCGAACGAAGAGCTCGTCGACCAGCATCGTCGAGAGAATGCCGACGAACGCCATGTTGTCGCCGAAGCCGGCGGCGCGCCCGTCGCGGCACTTGGCGACGAGCTTTGCTACCGCCGGCGGATCGAAGTAGCCCGCGTCGCGCAGGCGCTCGGGGCTGAGGAGCTCGGTGACGTCGTCCACGGGGCGGCCGGCGCGGAAAAAGCTCTGGCTGTCGGGCGCGCGATAGGGCTGCTTTACCCGGCGGCGGATGGTCTCGGGCAGCAGGCCCCGGACCGCTGTCTTGAGCACGTACTTCTCGGTGAGCGCGCGCAGCTTGTAGCGCGGCGGCAGGCGGTTGGCGAACTCGATGACGCGATGATCGAGATACGGGAAGCGGCCTTCGACGGAGTTCGCCATCGCCATGCGATCGCCCTGGGACGAGAGCAGATAGCCCGAGAGTAGCGTGTGCGCCTCCGCATACTGGTCGCGCGCGAGAGCGCTCCAGCGCCCGGTCGCGCACGGCAGCCATTCCTGGTACGCCCGGTACGGATCCCAGGCGCCGAGCAGGCCCCTCACCTCCGGGCTGAAAAACTGCCAGATGCGCCGCGTGGTCGTCCATCTCGGGATGTGCGCGAAGTACGGCTCGTCGACTTGCTCCATCCCGGCGCCAAAGAACATCTGTGTAAAGGCGCCGCCGGCGGCGGGCGAGTTCTTCAGGTCCTTGAGATACGGGTAAAGGCGCTCCAGCGCCCGCGGCCGCAGCTTCGACTGCGGCGCGCGCGCCCAGAAGCGGCGAATCTTCGCTTCCTTGAAAAGATCGTAGCCGGCGAACACCTCGTCCGAGCCTTCGCCCGTAAGCACCACCTTGTAGCCCTCGGCGCGTACCCGCTGCGACAGCAGCATCAGCGGCACCGGCGCGGTGCGCAGGATCGGCGTCTCCGCATGCCAGATCGCGCGCCGGAACGCGCCGCTCAGCGCCTCCGCTGTGCAATGCACCGCGCTGTGCCGCGTGCCGAGATAGGCGACCAGCTCGCGCTGATGCTCGCTCTCGTCGAATTCGCGGTCGGCGAAGGTGAGCGAGAAGGTGCGCAGCGGCGTGTCCGTGAAGTTCTTGATCAGCGTGGTGACTACGGAGGAGTCAAGCCCGCCGCTGAGATAGGCGCCGACCGGCACGTCGGCGCGTAGCTGCAGGCGCACCGCGTCGACGAGCAGCGCGCGCAGTTCCTCCGCGCACTCTTCCACGGGACGCGGGTCGTGCGCGCCCTCCTCCGGGAATTGCCAGTCCCAGTAGCGCACGACGCGGATCGATCCGGCCTCGGCGACGAGGTAGTGTCCCGGCGGCAGCGTCTGGATGCCGGCGAACACGGTGCGCGGCGGCAGCACCGACCAGTAGGTGAAGAGCTCGCGCAGCGCGTTGGGGTCGAGGCGGCGCGCCCCGCCAGGGAGCGCGAACAACGCCTTTACCTCCGAGGCGAAGAGCAGGCGTCCGGCGCTTTTGGTGTAGAAGAGCGGGCGGATCCCGGTGCGATCGCGCGCGAGCAGCAGGCGGCGGCGGCTGCGGTCCCACAGCGCGATGGCGAACTGCCCATTCAGGCGCTCGAGGAAGCGATCGCCGTGCTCTTCGTACGCGTGCACCAGCACTTCGGTGTCCGAGTGCGTATAGAAGCGGTGCCCGGCCGACTCGAGCTCACGCCGCAGCTCGATGTAATTGAAAATTTCGCCGTTGAAGCTGACCCAGACGGTCTGGTCCTCGTTGTGGATCGGCTGGCGGCCGCCGGCCAAATCGATGATGGAAAGGCGCGCGTGTCCAAGTCCGCAGTCGGCATCGCGGTAGTAGCCGGTGCCGTCCGGGCCGCGGTGCGCGAGCGCGCCGATCATCGCGGCGAGCTCGTCGGGCTGCGGCGGCGCCCCCGCGATATTCAGGATTCCCGCGACACCGCACATGGCTAATGCGCCCCCGGAGCGGGCTGCCCGAAGGTGCGAACGAACACGCCGGACTTGCGAATTTCCTCGGCGACCACGGCGTTTGCCAGCGCGTTCCAGTGGCTATCGGTGGCGAATTCGAAGCGGGCGCCATCCAACCGGTGTCTGGCGATGAAGGTCGGCTGCATGTCGAGCACCTCGTAGCCACGCGAGCGGGCTTGCTCGATGAAGTACTGCCGCATGCGCGCAACGTAGGTGTGCGCCGCGCGGCGCAGTCCATCCGGCTGGTACATGTCGGGACGCTGGGCATCCATGACGAACAAGACCGCGTCTGTGCCCAAACCCGTCTTTGCGGGAAGCACCGCGAAGAAGTAACCGACGGCGCGTTTCGAATCGGCGATGCGCTGCTCGAGCGCCGCGGGGCCGTTGCAGGCGTAGGGGTCCCCGGAGCCGCACCGCAGCCGCGACAGGTTGAAGCCGATGCGCTGCGGGTTGACGTTGAGGACCACGTAGCGCGCGAAGGCCGAATGGCGCAACAGGGTCTTTATCGCCGAGCGGTGATAGTCGACGCGATGCAGCACTCCGCTGTCGTCGAAGTAGTGGAACCTCGGATCGCCAGCGTACTTGAGGAGGCTTTCGTCGTAGTCGTTCTCGATCACCACGAAGGCCATCGCCCGCGGATGGAACTTGTCCTTCGCGAACTCGGCGAAGGCCAGGTACTGGGAAAGCGCGGCGCCGGAAATTCCCATGCTGTAGACGCGCCCCTCCGGGGAGACGGCGGCGTTCAGGATCTCCGCCGCGCTTTTGCCCGTGCCGACCGCCTGGGCCTCGACAAAGCTGTCGCCGAGCACCATCAGCAGGGGCGTGGAGGCGTCCGGCCGGTAGTCGACGATATTGTTGTAGCCGTAGTTATTCGTGCGCATCCGGCTGCGGATGGCGAAGTTCCAGCCGACCGAGTTGAGGTATTCGATATTCGGCTGGTAGTGCACCACCGGGTCCTGCGCGGTCACCGGCAGCAGGTAAGGCGGATTCGAGACTGGCAGCAGGCGAAAGAAACCCTCCAGCAGCGCGAATGGCAGCAGCACGAGTACGGCGTGGAAGAAGAGCTTTTTCACTAGTCGGGCTCGAATGCGCTCTCGTAGTTGCGCCGGAGCGCCGCGTTCTGGTTCTCCTTGCGCAGATAGCAGTTGCCCACCGCCAGGGCATCGAGCTCCGTTCCCATGAAGCAGCGAAATGCGTCCTCCGGGCTGCAGACGATAGGCTCGCCGCGAACGTTGAAGCTCGTATTGACGAGCACCGGGCAGCCGGTCTTGTGCTCGAACGTGGAGAGCAGCGCGTGGTAGCGCGGGTTGGTCTCCGCATGCACCGTCTGCACGCGGGCGGAGTAGTCGACGTGCGTCACGGCCGGAATGTCGGAGCGCGGGACGTTGAGCTTGTCGATGCCGAAAAGCTGCCGTTCCTGCGCGCTCATTTCCCGGCGGCGCGACTTCGCCACGTCGGCGACCAGCAGCATGTAGGGACTGTCGCAGTCGAGCTCGAACCAGTCGCTCACGCGCTCGCGCAGCACCGAGGGCGCGAACGGGCGGAACGACTCGCGGTACTTGATCTTCAGGTTGAGCATCTTCTGCATGCGCGGCGAGCGCGGGTCGCCGAGGATCGAGCGGTTGCCCAGTGCCCTCGGTCCGAACTCCATGCGGCCCTGGAACCAGCCGAGCGCCTTGGAGCGCGCGAGATCGTCGGCAGCGGTGGCGAGGAGCGCCGCGTCGTCGAGCCTCTCGAAGCGCGCGCCGCAGCGGGCGAGGCACCGCTCGATCTCCTGCTGCGAGAACTCCGGCCCAAGGAGCGCGCCGTGCATGGCGTCGCCGTTGGCGCGGCGCGGCCGGCCAAGCTGCATGTGGTAGGCCGCGAGCGCCGCGCCGAGCGCGCCGCCCGCGTCGCCGGCGGCGGGCTGGATCCAGATGCGATCGCAGCAGCCGTCGCGCAGCAGCTTGCCGTTCGCCACGCAATTGAGCGCCACGCCGCCGGCGAGGCACAGATTACGGATCCCGCTCTCCTGGCACAGGGAGCGCGCGAGGCGCAGCACCACCTCTTCCGTGACTGCCTGCACGGAGGCCGCCAGGTCCATGTGATGCGCCGTGAGCAGCTCGTCGGGCTTGCGCGGCGGCCCGCCGAAGAGTTCGTGGAACCGCGGCGAGGTCATGGTGAGCCCGGTGCAGAAGTCGAAGTAGCTCATGTCGAGCCGGAACGAGCCGTCGGGCTTGACGTCGATCAGGTGCTCTAGGATCCGGTCGCGGTATCTCGCTTCGCCGTAGGGGGCGAGGCCCATCAGCTTGTACTCGCCCGAGTTCACCTTGAAGCCGGTGTAGTAGGTGAAGGCCGAATAGAGAAAGCCGAGCGAGTGCGGGAAATGGATCTCTTTCTGCACTTCGAGGCCATTGCCCCTGCCGATCGCCGCCGAGGTCGTCGCCCATTCGCCGACGCCGTCCATCGTCAGCACGATCGCCTCGTCGAAAGGCGACGGGAAGAACGCGCTCGCCGCGTGGCTGAGATGGTGCTCGCTGAAGAGCAGCTCCTGGTTCCAGCGGGCGCCCGATTCGAGCTTCAGCAGCTCGGTGAGAAGCAGGTCCTTGAGGAACAGCTTCTCCCGGAGCCACAACGGGATCGCCATGCGAAACGTGCGGAACCCGCGCGGCGCGAAGCTGAGGTAGGTCTCGATCAAGCGCTCGAACTTGAGGAACGGCTTGTCGTAGAAAACGACGCGGTCGATATCGCCGAGCGAGCCACCGCCTTCGGCGAGGCAATAGCCGATGGCGTGCGTCGGGAAGGCGGCGTCGTGCTTCTTGCGCGTAAAGCGCTCCTCCTGCGCGGCGGCGACGATGCGGCCGTCGTCGATCAGCGCCGCCGCGCTGTCGTGGTAGAAGGCCGAGATGCCGAGGATGCGCACTAGAACAGCGTGTAGATGAAGGGCGCGACCGCCGAGCCCTGCGCCAGCACGATCAGCACGCCGAGCACCGCCATCATGAGGAAGATCGGCCACAGCCAGAACTTCCGGCGCAGCAGCAGAAACGCGGCGAGCTCCTTGATCATCGACATGGCGCTTCCTCCTAGAACTGGTTGGTGAGCGAGCCGGGCGGCGGGCCCGGCGGCCGCCGCGCGATCCAATAGGAATCCCCGCGCGCGTCGAGCTTGCGGCGCAGCGGATCCCTGCCGGTCAGCCGCATCACGAAGCCGAGCGGCGCTACCACGGCGTAGAACAGGACGCACAACGCGACCGGTGCGACCAGCTTGCCGAGCAGCACGCCGAGCTGCGTCCACAGCCGGTTGGCGCGAGCCAGCATCGCAGGCCTGGCGGCGGCGATCGCCGCGATCGCCGCCGCGAGCGCGAACGCCCACCAGCGCGGCGTGCTTGCGTGCAGCAGTGGCCAGGCGGCGACGAGCGCCAGCGCCCCCGCGAACACCAGGCCGAAGCCGCGGTCGGAGGACGCTTCAACGTGCTGCTCGCGCTGCAGCTCTTCGTGTGCCATGTTCGGGTACCTCGTGGAGGAAATCGTTCCAGGCGACGACCTCGAGCGCCGCCGACTTCCTCGAGCGCAGCGCGGCAACGATGGCCCGCGCAAAGGCGAGGTCGGTGACGAGCGGCACGCCCGTGTCGATCGCCTGGCGGCGGATCAGGTAGCCGTCGGGACGGCCCCGCGCGTCGTATTCGCGCGGGATGTTAATGACCAGGTCGACCAGGCGCTGCTCGATGACCTCGAGCGCGCTCAGGCCGCTGCCCGAGGCTTTTTCTACGGAGGTACACGCGACGCCGATCGCGGCGAGCATTTCCGCCGTGCCGCGCGTGGCGTAGATCGGCAGCGCGAGCTCGTGCGCCAGGGCGCGCACCTCGTCCGCGAACGAGTACTTGTCGGCCATCGGCCCGAGCGACAGCAGCACTGCCTTGCGCGGCAGATTTATCCCTGTGGCGAGGAGCGCGTGCTCCAGCGCCTCGTGCACGTCGCGCCCGAGGCAGCCGACCTCGCCGGTGGAGAGCATCTCGACGCCGAGCACCGGATCCGCTCCAGCGACGCGCGCGAATGAAAACATGGGCGCCTTGACGGCGACATGCCCGAGCTCGGGGCCGCGGCTGGCGCTTGGACGGCGCACGCCGAGCATCCGGCGCATCGCTTCGGCCGCGAAGTTCGCACCGGTCGCCTTGGACACGAACGGCAGGCTGCGCGATGCGCGCAGATTGCATTCGATCACCTTGAGCGCACTCTGCCGCACCAGGAACTGGACGTTGAACGGCCCGGTGATGGCGAGAGCGCGCGCGAGCATCGTTGCGATCTGCCGCACGCGCTGCAGCGTGGCGCCGGAGAGGCTCTGCGGCGGCAGCACCAGGGTGGCGTCGCCGCTGTGCACGCCCGCGTCCTCGACGTGCTCGCAGATCGCCGACAGCACGATCTCTCCCCGGTCGGCGACGGCATCGATCTCGATTTCCCGGGCGTGCGTCTCGAACTTGGAGACCACCACCGGATGCTCGCGGGAAATGATCGCGGCACGCGCCAGGATGCGGCCGAGCTGGTGCGCTTCGTGGGCCACCGCCATCGCCGCGCCGCTCAGCACGTAGCTCGGGCGCACCAGCACCGGATAGCCGCCGAGGCGCTCCACGATCCGGTCGGCATCGGCCGCGTCGCTGACGTGCGCCCAGCGCGGCTGCTCGATGCCCAGCGTGTCGAGCAGCGCGCTGAACTTGGCGCGGTCCTCGGCGGTATCGATCGACTCGGCGCTGGTGCCGAGAAGCCGCACGCCGGCCCTGGCGAGCGCGAGCGCAAGGTTGTTCGCGATCTGGCCGCCCATGCTCACCACCACGCCTTCGGGGCGCTCGTGCTCGACGAGATCCAGCACGCTCTCGACGCTGATCTCGTCGAAGTACAGCCGCTCGCAGGTGTCGTAGTCGGTGCTGACGGTCTCCGGGTTGTGGTTCAGCATGATCGTTTCGTAGCCCAGCGCAGCGGCCGCCTGCGCCGCGTTCACCGCGCACCAGTCGAACTCGACGCTCGCGCCGATGCGGTAGGTACCCGAGCCGAGGATCAGCACCTTGCGCGTTGGCGACGGTGCGGCATCGTGCGTGTCGGCGTGGTAGGTCGCGTAGAGGTAGTTGGTCACGGCCGGGAATTCGCCGGCCAGCGTGTCGATCTGCGCGAAGCGCGCGCTGATGCCGTCGCCCTGGCGCGCGCTGCGCACGCCCGCCGCGGTGCTGCCGGCGAGCGCCGCAATGCCCTGGTCGCTGAAGCCCAGGCGCTTCGCCTCGCGCAGCAGGTCCGCGGCCAGCGGAAACTGGCTGCGCGCCAGGCGCCCGTGCATCGACACGACCGGCTCGAGCGCGTGCAGGAACCAGCGGTCGATGCGCGTCAATTCGTGGATCTCGTCGATGCCCATGCCGTCGCGCATCGCCTGCGCCACCGCGAATAGCCGTAGCGGCGTCGCGTGGCGCAGCTCGGCGCGCAGGTCCTCGAAGCGGAACGCATCGGGATCGACGCCGCGCACGCCGATGTCGAGCATGCGCGCGGCCTTCTGGATGACTTCGGCGAAGCTGCGGCCGATCGCCATGACCTCGCCGACGCTCTTCATCTCGCTGCCGATGCGGGCGGACGCGCCGCGGAACTTGCCGAGATCCCAGCGCGGAAACTTGCAAACCAGGTAATCGAGCGCGGGCTCGAAGAAGGCCGTGGTGCGGCGCGTGATGCCGTTCGGAATCTCGGCGAGGCGGTAGCCGAGCGCGAGCTTCGCCGCAACATAGGCGAGCGGATAGCCGGTCGCCTTGCTCGCGAGCGCGCTCGAGCGCGAGAGCCTCGCATTGACCTCGATCACACGGTAGTCCGTGCCGCGCGGATCGAGCGCGAACTGGATATTGCACTCGCCGACGATGCCCAGGTGGCGGATGGTGCGCAGGGCGATCCGGCGCAGCAGCTGATATTCGGCGTCGTTCAGCGTCTGCGACGGCGCCACCACGATCGAATCGCCGGTATGGATGCCCATCGGATCGAGGTTTTCCATGTTGCACACGGCGATGCAGTCGTCGCCGGCGTCGCGCACCACCTCGTACTCGATCTCCTTCCAGCCCTCGAGGCATTCCTCGACCAGCACCTGCGTGGCGCCGCCGGCGAAAGCGCGCCGCAGCGCGCCGTCGATCCCGGCCCCGTGCCGCACGATGCCGCTGCCCTTGCCGCCCAGCGCGTAGCCGGCGCGCAGCATCACCGGCAGGCCGATCTCGGCGATCGCCTGCCGCGCGGCCTCCGGTGTATTGCAGGCGCGGCTGCGCGCGGTATTGACGCCGATCTCGGCAAGGCGCTCGACGAACAGGCGCCGGTCTTCGGTGTCGCGGATCGCCTCGATCGGCGTGCCCAGTACCTCGATTCCATGGCGAGCGAAAATCCCGGCGTCGTGCAGCGCGAGGCCGCAATTCAGCGCGGTCTGGCCGCCGAAGCCGAGCGCGATGGCGTCCACGCCTTCCTTGGCGATGATTTTCTCGACCAGCGCCGGGGTCACGGCGACGAGATAGATGCGTTCGGCAAGCTCGCGGCTCGTCTGGATGGTGGCGATGTTCGGATTGACGAGCACCGTGGCGATACCTTCCTCGCGCAGGGCCTTGAGCGCCTGCGAACCGGAGTAGTCGAACTCGCCGGCCTGCCCGATCTGCAGCGCGCCCGAGCCGAGCACCATGACGCGCCGCGGCTTCCCCGGTAGATGGATGCCCCCCATGGTCAGCTCCGCGCCGCCGCGCGGGCGAGGTCGAGGAACTCGTCGAACAGGAACCCGGTGTCGGTCGGGCCGGGTCTCGCCTCGGGATGGAACTGGACGCCGAAATGGGGCTGCTCGCGCGAGCGGATCCCCTCGCTGCTGCCGTCGTTCAAGTTCACGAACCAGGGCTGCCAATCGCGCGGCAGCGACTTGTCGCTCACCGCATAGCCATGGTTCTGGCTCGTCACATAGCAGCGGCCGCTGAGCGCGTCCTGCACCGGCTGGTTGATGCCGCGGTGCCCATAGGGGAGCTTGTAGGTATCTGCGCCCGCCGCGAGCGCCAGGATCTGGTTGCCGAGGCAGACGCCGAAGATGGGCTTGCGCCAGGTCGCGAGCAGCGCGCGCACCTGGCGGATGAGCGGCTGCAGGTCCTTCGGGTCGCCGGGCCCGTTGCCGATCAGGATCGCGTCGGCCTCCCTGGCCAATGTCGCCAGGTCGCAGTGCCACGGCGCGCGCAGCACACATGCGCCGCGCTCGAGGAGCGAGCGCACGAGACTGTCCTTGGCGCCGGCGTCGATGAGCAGGACGGTGGGGCGGCCGTCGCCATGGCGCACAGTCTCGCGGGGAGCGACGCGCCTGAACACTTCCTCGCGCATGTCGATCGGCGCCGCGCGCTCCGCAGGCGAGGCGAACCACCCCTGCATGGTGCCGTGCTCGCGCAGCCGCCGGGTCAGCGCGCGCGTATCGACGCCGGTCAGACCGGGAACGCCCTCGGCGGCGAGCCATTCGTGCAGCGAGCGGCAGGCGGCATGATGGCTGTATCCCTCGACGTAGTTCTGGACCACCACGCCCTGCACCTGGATGCGGTCGGATTCATAAGGACCGTCCAGGCTGCCGTGCGCGCGCCGCGCGGGCACGCCGTAGTTGCCGATCAGCGGATAGGTAAAGACGAGGATCTGCCCGCAATACGAAGGGTCGGTGAGCGCTTCGACGTAACCCGCCATCGCGGTGTTGAAGACCACCTCGCCGCTCACGGCGCGGTCGGCGCCGAAGCTGCGGCCGCGCAGCACGCTGCCGTCGGCGAGCTGCAGCGTCGCGGTCGCGGTGCGGGGAAGCGGGTCGTCGAGCTTCATCAGGCCCGCACGATGTGGGGTGCCGGCTCGCGGTAGACGCCCCGCGTGTCGACGATGAGCTGCGCGTGGTTGCGGATCATGTCGTAGTCGAACGCGTCGTGGTTGGTGGCGATCAGCACCAGGTCGTACTCCCCCAGCGAGTCGGCGCGCAGCGGCACGCTCGCCATCTCGAAGCGGTACTTGCGCATGCGCGGGAACACCGGCACGTGCGGATCGCAGTAATCGACGCGCGCGCCCTTCTCCATGAGAAGCGTCATCAGCTCTACCGCCGGCGACTCGCGCATGTCGTCGACGTTCTTCTTGTAGGCGATGCCGAGCACCAGCACGCGGCTGCCCTTGAGTGCCCGCTGCCGAGCGTTGAGCGCGTCGCTCACCTTGCCGAGCACCCAGTGCGGCATGGCGCTGTTGATCTCGCCGGCGAGCTCGATGAAGCGCGTGTGCACGCCGTACTGCCGCGCCTTCCAGGTGAGATAGAAGGGATCGATCGGGATGCAATGGCCGCCCAGCCCCGGCCCGGGGTAGTAGGGCACGAAGCCGAACGGCTTGGTCGCAGCGGCGTGGATCACCTCGTAGATGTCGATGTCCATGCGGTCGGCGATGATCTTCAGCTCGTTCACCAGGCCGATATTGACCGCGCGGTGGATGTTCTCGAGGAGCTTGGTCATCTCCGCCGCCCGGGTCGAGCTCATCGGCACCACCTGTTCCACCGCGTAGCTGTAGAGCGCGACGCCCGCCTCGAGGCATGCGGGCGTGGTGCCGGCGCAGATCTTCGGAATGGTGCGCGTGCTGAAGCTTGCGTTGCCGGGGTCCTCGCGCTCGGGCGAGAAGCACAGGAAGATGTCCTTGCCGACCTCGAAGCCCAGGCTTTCGATACGGGGCTTCAGCTCCTCCTCGGTGGTGCCCGGGTAAGTCGTGCTCTCGAGCGAGACCAGCTGTCCCGCATGCAGATGAGGCAGCAGCGACTCGAAGGTGCCGATGACGAAGCTGAGATCGGGCTCGCGCGAGGGCGTGAGCGGCGTCGGCACGCAGATGATCAGCGCATCGGCCTGCGCCAGCCGCGAAACCTCGGTCGTCGCCTCGAGCCCCCGCCCCCGGGCCGCCGCCACCGCGCAATCCGGGACATGCAGGAGGTAGCTTCTCCCGGACTCGATGGCGGCGGCCTTGGCTGCATCGATGTCGAAGCCGAGGACGCGGAATCCGGCCTCGGAAAAGCGCAGCGCGAGCGGCAGCCCGACATAGCCGAGGCCGATCACGCCGACGAGCGCCGTGCGGCTGGCGAAGCGCTCGACGAGCGCCGCCGCGCGCTGGTTGATCGACTCGAGCTTCATCGCTCGTCGGCGACCGGGTGCTGCGGCCGCACGATGGCCGCGAGCTCTTTCAGCAGGAGCCAGAAGAGATAGCTGTCGTCGATGAAGTAGCGCCTGAACATCCTGCGGGGCTCCTGCAGGAAGCGGTAGAACCATTCCAGGCCGCAGCGCTGCATCCAGCGCGGGGCGCGCTTCACCTTGCCGACCACGACGTCGAAGCTGCCGCCGACGCCCATGGCGAACGGCACGTTCATCTGCGCCTGGTACCTGGAAAGAAAGCGCTCCTTGTGCGGCGAGCTGATGGCGACGAACAGCAGATCGGCGCGGCTCTCGGCGATGCTCTTCGCTACCGCCGGCTCTTCTTCCGCCTGCCAGTAGCCGTCCCGATACCCCGCCACCTGCAGCGCCGGATACTGCGACCGATAGCGCGCCGCCAGTGCCTGCACCACCTCGCGCCGGGCGCCAAGAAAGAAAACGCGCCAGCCCTTCTCGGCGGCGCGCTCTACCAGGCGCTGGAACAGATCGATTCCGGTCACCCGCTCCTTGAGCCGCTTGCCGATCAGCCTGGCGGCCCACAGCAGCGGCATGCCGTCGACGCTGATCAGCGGGCAGGCGTTGATGATGCGGCGCAGCTCGGCGTCCTTCGCTGCCTTGCACAGCTTGTCTACGTTCACCACCACGTGCTGGTGCGGCCGCCCGGAGCGGATGAAACCCTCGACCTTCTGCAGCGTTTCCTCCATCGACAGGTTGTCGATCAGGCAGCCCATCAGCTCGATGCGACCGCTCATGCCAGCACCCGGTGCAGGATCGCGACGATGCGCTCGGCCGCCCTGCCGTCCCACAGCGCCGGGCGGCGGCCCTGCTTGCTATGGCCGTCGAGGATCTTGAATGCCTCGAGCTTGACCCGCTCCGGATCGGTGCCGGCAAGGACGTTGGTGCCTTCCTCGACCGTGATCGGCCGCTCGGTGTTCTCGCGCACCGTAATGCACGGCACGCCGAGCGCGGTGGTTTCCTCCTGCAGCCCGCCGCTGTCGGTAAGGACGAGGCTCGCATCCTTCCACAGGTTGAGGAAGTCCATGTACGGCATCGGCCCCGTCAGCAGCACCGCGTCGCCGAGGGCGACGTTGAACCGCTCCAGGTTCGCGCGCGTGCGCGGATGCGCCGGAAAAACGAGCGGGATTCTTCTCGACACCATGCGCAACGCGGTAGCGACGCGCGCGAGCGCCGCGGGCGTATCGACGTTGGAGGCCCGGTGCAGGGTCACTACCCCGTAGCGGCGCAGGCGCCTCTTCAGCCCGGTAGAGATGAATTGCGAGCTATCGGTGCAGGCGAGCTGGTCGCACTGGTACATCAGGTTGTCGACCATCACATGGCCGACGTGATGGATCGCTGCGCGCGGCTTGCCTTCGGCCAGCAGGTTCTTGAGACCGCTATGCTCGGTGACAAACAGGAAGTCCGAGATCGCGTCGGTGACGACGCGGTTGACCTCTTCGGGCATTGTCATGTCGCGGCTACGCAGCCCCGCTTCGACATGCGCGACGCGAATGCCGAGCTTCTTGGCGACCAGGGCGCACGCCAGCGTCGAGTTGACGTCGCCCACGACGAGCACCAGGTCGGGCTGCTGCCGCTCGCACCAGGCCTCGAAGCCGAGCATGATCTTCGCCGTCTGCTGGGCGTGCGTGCCGCTGCCTGCCGCGAGCAGCTCATCGGGCGCCGGGATTCCCAGCTCCTCGAAGAAGACCTCGTTCAGGTGGCGGTCATAGTGCTGACCCGTGTGGACCAGCTTGAAGCGCAGGGCTCCGTTGTGCGCGCGCAGCGCGCGCACCAGCGGCGCGATCTTCATGTAGTTAGGCCGTGCGCCGGCCACCAGATGGACGGCGCGCGGCGCGGCTACGTAGGCGTGGCGTGCCGCCTGGAACGGGACCGCCTCAATAAGCATTCTTGCCTCCGAGGACGATCCAGACGGTCTTGGCGATGATGTAAAGGTCAAGCCGCAGCGACCAGTTGCGCAGGTACTCGAGGTCGTGCTCGATGCGCGCCCGCATCCGCTCGAGCGTGGGGGTCTCCCCGCGCAGGCCGTTTACCTGCGCCCAGCCAGTCAGCCCCGGCCGCACCTTGTGGCGCTGCATGTAGCCCTTGATCAGCTTGCGATAGAGCTCGTTGTGCGCTACTGCGTGCGGCCGGGGGCCGACGATGCTCATGCGCCCCTGCAGGACGTTGATGAACTGCGGCAGCTCGTCGAGCGACGAGCGGCGCAGGAACGCGCCGAGCGGCGTGATGCGGTCGTCGCCGCGCGTCGCCTGGCGAATCACATCGCCGTCCTCGGCCACGCGCATGCTGCGGAACTTGTAGACGATGATCTCCTCGCCATCGAGGCCGTAGCGGCGCTGGCGGAAGATCACCGGACCGGGCGAGCCGAGCCTGACGGCGAGCGCAATTGCGGCGAACAGCGGCGCAATCGCCACCAGAATGAGCAAGGAGAGCACGATGTCGCTCGCGCGCTTGAGCAGTGCGCTCGAGCCGCTGAACGGCGAATCGCACACGCCGAGCACCGGCATGCCGCTTACCGAGTCGACGCTCCCCTGGATCAGGTCCGTAACAAAGGGATCGGGCACGAAGTAGACCGACGCCGTGGTGTCGCGCAGGGCATCGAGCATCGCGCGCAGCCGCGGCGCCGAGCACATCGGCAGCGCGAGGTACACGAGGTCGATGCGCCCCCGCTTCACGAGCTGCGGCAGCTCCTCGAGGCGGCCCAGCACCGCGTGTTCGCGCCGCTCGGGAAGGCGCTCATCCACCCGGTCATCGACGAAACCGACGATCCGGACGTTGCAGTACACGTCCTGCTGCAGCCGGCGCGCGAACTCCATCCCATGGGCGTTCATGCCGGCGAACAGCACCCGCCTGGGAGCGCCTTGCAGCGCTCGCAGCTGGGGCAGCGCGAAGCGCAGCGCGAAGTGACCGCCGAGCTGGCACCAGGGCGCAACCCACGCCCAGGTGAGGAGCACGTGGCGATCGAAGTAATCGAGGTAGCCGCTGAAGTGGCCGAAGGCGGCGAGCAGCCCCGCGGTCGCCAGCCACCCCGTGACGATGTCGACGATGGCACGCCCGCGCGGGTAGGAAAGACGCGCTTCGTTCGGGAAAGTCAGGGCGAAGACGACCACCGCGAGGATCATGTACTGCGGGCGCAGCCTGCCCTCGAGGGCGTACGCCACCGCCCAGAGCGAGGCGACGAGGATCAGCGGCTCGAAGATCATCTCCACCACGTTGAGCAGCGGCGCGCGCGCCAGCGACATGCGCCCGGCCTTGGCAAACGCCGGGCGCGCGTGGAGGCCCGCCAGCGCAGTAGCAGGCGTCGGCTGCAGGCGGATCATGTTCTGGAGGTCGAAGCGAGCGCCGCCGAGAGGTCGCGCTCCGACGCAATCAGTTCATCGTTGTAGCGCGCGGCGGCCTGGGTCCGGTTGGTGACGCCGATCTTGCGGAAAATCCGCTTCAGGTGGTTCTTGACCGTAAAGAGACTGATCTCCAGCGCCTGCGCGATGTCGCTGTTGGTGCTGCCGCGGGCGAGCCGGCTCAGGATCTCGCGTTCACGATCGCTGACCGCGAGCGGGCGCGTGCGCGCCGCCGGCTGGACCGCCGGCAGGTCATCGAGCTGCACGGCGGCGACCCGGCGCCACGCGATATCAATCTGGCACACCAGCAGATGCGCCAGGGCGACGAAGCCGCGCTGGGCGTACAGCTCCGCGCGGCTGCGCGAGTCGAGGAACAGATACAGGCTGTCGCAGCCGCTCAGCTTGTCGCTTACGCCGTGCACCACGAGCGAGCGCATCTGGCCGATCGCGAGATGCAGCGGGCAATGGCACGGCAGCTGCTGCGGCGCGGCTTCCGCTGCGTCGAGGAGCAGCGGTTCCCTGCCGCCGCGGACCCAGCGGCGGTACGAGTTGCGGATGAACTCCTCGGCCGGGCAGCGGCCGAGCGGCAGGCTGCGCACGCCCGGCATGCTCGAGACGACGTCGCACTTCAGGTTCCATCGAGCGAAATCGCCCCAGGCTCCGATCAGTATCTGGTGCGGCAGCACGCGCCGCAC
>DASQIG010000514.1:0-2935 GCA_035631735.1 Burkholderiales bacterium
CACGACTTGATCGTGCGCGCGTGGACCGAGCCCGGGCCGTTCTCGTTCCACGGGCATCACTATCGCGTGCGCTACGTGAATCTCTGGCCGCGTCCGTACCAGAAGCCGCATCCGCCGATCTGGATCCCGTCGCAGGGGAGCAAGGAGACGATCGACTGGGCGTCGCACCCGGACCGGCGCTATGCCTACTTGCAGACGTTCAGCCCGGTGAAGGTGGTGCAGCGCTATCTCAAGCAGTACCGCGACACCTGCGCCGGCTACGGCTATCCGTGCGAGGACCGGCAGCTCGGCTGGGCGGTGCCGGTCTACGTCGGCGAAACGGACACCTCCGCGCGGGCGGAAGCAAAGGCGCATTTCGAAGCATTCCGCAATGTGTACGTGCGCATGCCGCTCGAGATGCTGCTGCCGCCGGGCTACACCTCGCGCGAGTCGCTGAAGAACGTGATGAAGGCGAAGGCGCAGATGTTCGGCGATGTGACCCTCGAGCAGGCGCTCGAGCTCGGCCTGTTCGTCTGCGGCAGCGCCGACACGGTGTTTCGGGCGTTCGAGCAGTACTGGAAGGACATGCGCTTCGGCAACCTGCTCGTCATGTGCCAGTTCGGCACGCTGCCTGCGGATCTCACCCGCGCCAACATGGAGCGCTTCGCGCGCGGCGTGATGCCGCGCCTCAAGGCGCTGAATTGAATTCGGAGCCAGGGTCGCAATTATTCGCCGGGCTCTTCGCGGCGCTGCTCATACCGTACGCGTCAGCGCAGGAGTATCCCGGCCGCCCGGTGCACATCATCGTGCCGAGTACGCCCGGCGGCGGGTACGACGTTATCGGACGGCTCCTCGCCGAGCGGCTGTCGCCGCAACTCGGCCAGCCGTTCGTGGTGGAGAACCGCGCGGGCGGCGGCACGCTCGTCGGCACACAGGCGGTCGCGGCGGCGGCGCCCGACGGCTACGCGCTGCTTGTCGGCGGGCTTGCGAACATGGCATTCAACCCGGGATTGCACAAGGACGTGCGCTACGACCCGGTGCGCGATTTCGCGCCGGTGGCGATGGTCGGTGCATTCACCTACGCGCTCATCGGCCGCAAAGACCTGGCGCCGGCGAACCTCCAGGAGCTCATCGGCACCGGGTACCTGGATCTGCTGGTGGGCCGCGTCGATCTTTTCTTCGACAATACGACGACCGCGCGGCCCTTCATCGCCGACGCTCGAGTGAAGCCGTACTGCACGTCCGGCTCGGCGAGCGACGCGCTGCTGGCTGACGTGCCGACCGCAGCCGAAGCGGGGCTGCGCCAGCTCGTGCTGGATAGCTGGATCGGCCTCTTCGCGCCGGCCAAGAGGAGACGCCCGCGCTCGTCGGGCGCGAGGCGGAGAAGTGGCCCGCGTTCCTGCACCAGGCAGGCATCAGGCCCGAATGAACGATCGGCACCGGCCGGTAGGCCGGGCGTAAGATAACGCCGCACAGGAGGCGCCGATGACACTGAGCGAGGTACTGGCAGGCAAGGGCCGGCGCGTGGTGACGGTGTCGGCCAAGTCGAGCATCACGGACGCGATTCGCACCATGCACGCCGAGAAGGTCGGCGCGGTGGTCGTGCCCGACTCCGGGAACTGTCCGGTCGGCATCTTCACCGAGCGCGATCTGGTGCGCATGCATGCTGAGGGCGACCGCGACTTCGGCGCGCTGACCGTGGAATCGCGTATGACCTGCAGCGTCGTCTTCGGCAATCTTTCGATGTCGGTCGACGAAGCGCTCGGGGTGATGACCGCGCGGCGCTTCCGCCATTTGCCGGTGCTGGCGGAGGGCAAGCTGGTCGGGCTGGTGTCGATCGGCGACCTGGTGAAGGTCAAGCTCGAGGAGACCGCGCAGGAAGCGCAGGCGCTGCGCGCCTACATCAGCTCGTAGTTGCAGCTAGCCGCGTTTCTCGCGCTGCCGGCGCTCCCATGTTCCCTGCGGCAGCGACGACGAGTGCAAACAGTATTCTCATGGTCGCTCTCCGTGTCCCCGGTGAGGAGCAAAGCGCGTGCCGCTGGAAATCGGGGTCGGGCACCGATACGATGCCACGCACATGAAGTTGCCGAAGGACCGCGTCCCTTACTCCGCGATCGTCGATCGGCCGGCGCTCCGGCTGCCCGGCGGCGCACGCGTCGCGGTCTGGACCATCGTCAACGTCGAGGAGTGGTCGATCGAGCGGCCGATGCCGCGCACGGTATTGCCGCCGCCTTTCGGACAGCCGCTACAGCCCGATCTGCCGAACTGGGCGTGGCACGAGTACGGCATGCGCGTCGGCTTCTGGCGCTTCGTCGAAGTGCTTCGCAAGTTCAATATTCGCGCGACATTGGCGATCAATGGATCGGTGTGCCGCAGCTACCCGCGCGTGGCAAAGGCGGCGCTCGAGGCGGGCTGGGAGTTCATGGGCCACGGCTACCTGCAGCGGCCCATGCATCACCTCGAGGACCAGCGCGCCGCGATCCGCGACGCGATCGCAGCGATAAAGGAGTTTACCGGCAAGCCGCCGCGCGGCTGGGAGAGCCCGGGGCTCACGGAGACGTACGACACGATCGACTGGCTCGCGGAGGCCGGCATCGAATACGTCGCGGACTGGGTGCTCGACGATCAGCCGGTGACCATCAGCACGGCGAGCGGGCCGATCGTCTCGGTGCCCTACACGGTCGAGATGAACGACATCGCGATGATGCTGATCGCGCACCACAGCTCGGAAGAGTGGCTGCGCCGCGGCATCGATCACTTCGACCGGCTGCACCAGGAAGGCGAGGCGAGCGCGCGCGTGATGGCGATCAGCGTGCATCCGTACATCAGCGGCGTGCCGCACCGCATCGCGTACCTCGAGCGTCTCTACGACTACATCGTCCACCGGCCGGGCGTGTGGCTTGCCACCGGAGCTGAGATCCTTGACTGGTACCGATCGGTACGCTGAGCTCTGGGC
>DASQIG010000515.1:0-2414 GCA_035631735.1 Burkholderiales bacterium
TTGTACTCCGGCGGCGCGAGGCGCGTGACCGGGTCGCGTTGGTAGCGCTTGAGCTCGTAGTCGAGCCCGAGCTCCTCGCACAGCCAGACGATGCGCTCCGATTGCGATCTGCCGAGGTGATGCACGGTCAGCATCGCGACCACCATACGCCATTCACTAGTTGTTAGATCTCCGTGGGCGGGCAGGCCGTGCCCGCGGGCGACCTAGATCGTCTTCTTACCCCAGCACGCCCAGTATTCGGCGCCGCGCATCTCCACCTGAAAGCGGACGACGGTCTCGGCATCGATGCCGAGGACCGTCCTCGCACGGTCCTCGGGCAGCCGGCCTTCGAGCGGCTGGCCGTAAACCAGCAGACCTTCCGCGCCTTGGCGCTCGATCGCGAGCTTGCAATGCTCGAGCCGTTCGCGGCCCGCCGGGCTGTCGGACCACGGACGCGCCCCGTCCGCGTTCGGCGCCCACAACAGGCAGCTGCAGCCGCCGTCGCGCGATCTCAGGGCGGCGTGCCAGAGCGCCATGACCACGGTGCCGTCCGCCTTGCGCACGCCGCTCCAGCTGGTGCGCGGATCGTAGAGCGACACCCCGCGCGCTTCGAAGGCCCGGGTCCGTGGAATCAGCCTGCGACCCCCCTTGAGCCGCGTGAGCACCGTGGCGCTCGGCGCACCGCGGCGCGGGCGCTCCTGGAGCAGTGCGCCGCAGAGCGCGGCAAGCTCCTGCTCGCCGAGTCGCTCGGCATTGGCATGGAGGTTGACGAGTTCCTGCCTGCTCAGCTGGTCGAGCCGCTCGCGCGTCCAGGCGCGTGCGCGATCCGTTTTGAACGCAGTAGCCGCGATCTTCAGACTTATCTCTTCTTGAACGGAAAGCGTCTGCGCGCCGACAGCGGCGCAGGGCTGTCGAGGTGGCGGAAATTGATCCGGGCGCGGGTCAGATCGTAAGGCGATACTTCCAGGCTCACCCGATCGCCGGCGATGATCCGGATGCGGCGCTGGCGCATCTTGCCGCCGGCGTACGCGAGCACGTCGGCGCCGTTCGCCAGCCGTACACGGAACTGCGTGTTGGGCAGGACTTCCTGCACCGTGCCTTCCATCTCGATCACCGCTTCCTTGGCCAAGTTTGCGTCCTTTGCGCGTCGCGCCTGAGCTTCAGAGAGCCTTGATGTTGGCTGCCGCCGGGCCCTTCTGCCCCTGCGTGACGTCGTATGAGACCTTCTGCCCGTCCTTGAGGGACTTGTACCCGTTCATCTGGATCGCGCTGTGATGCGCGAACAGATCCTTGCCGCCGTCGTCCGGCGTGATGAAGCCGAAACCCTTTGCGTCGTTGAACCACTTCACGGTGCCAGTTGCCATCCTGCTTCCTTTCTCGATGCCGCGAGGCCAATCCGAGCCTCGCTTGCGGGCATGACGATCAAGGAAGGAATTGAACGGCCGCTTCGGCGCCGCTTGCGCGGCGAGGGAGGACAGCGCACTTCACTGCTTGAAGATCAGTGCAGACGCACTGTAACACACATCCTGCGCCGTCCGGCCGCTCTTTCCGGCGCAGACCAGCCGCTAATATTGGCTGCAATGGATCGCCTCGACGCCCACACGCCCATGATGCAGCAATACCTGCGCATCAAGGGCGAGCATCCGGACATCCTGGTGTTCTACCGGATGGGCGACTTCTACGAGCTCTTCTACGAAGACGCGGAGAAGGGGGCGCGCCTGCTCGACATCACGCTCACCTCGCGCGGCGTCTCCGCCGGCGCGCCGGTCAAGATGGCGGGCGTCCCGGTGCACTCGGTCGAGCAGTATCTCGCCAGGCTGGTGAAGCTCGGCGAGTCGGTCGCCATCTGCGAGCAGGTGGGCGATGTGGCGAGCGCCAAGGGGCCGGTCGACCGGCAGGTGACGCGCATCGTCACGCCCGGCACCCTCACCGACTCGGCGCTCCTCGACGACAAGGCAGACAACATCCTGCTCGCGCTCACGCGCGACAAGGCGAGCGTCGGGCTCGCCTGGCTCAGCCTCGCGACCGGCACGCTGCGCGTGGCAGAGATTTCTCCTCACAATTTACAGAACGAATTGCGGCGCATCGCCCCTGCCGAGGTGCTCGTCACCGACGGCGTTCACCTCGAGGGCTTCTTCACCACCCGGCTGCCCGCCTGGCAGTTCGATGTCGAGAGCGGCAAGCGCCGCCTGCTGAAACAATTGGGCACTGCCAGCCTCGCCGGCTACGGCTGCGAGGACCTGACGCTCGCCATCGGCGCTTGCGGCGCGCTCCTCGAGTACGCCGGCAAGACACAAGGCCAGGCACTCGCGCATGTCACTGCGGTCACCGCCGAGCGCGCGGGCGAGTTCGTGCGGCTCGATGCCGCGACCCGGCGCAATCTCGAGCTCACGGAGACGTTGCGCGGCGAAGTGGCACCCACCCTTTTTTCACTA
>DASQIG010000516.1:0-5692 GCA_035631735.1 Burkholderiales bacterium
GCGCGCCGCGCCGAGGCGCTTGAGGTACTCGAACATGGCGTCACGGTTGCGCGCCTCGGCGGTGAGGCGCAGGACGCGCTGCTCGGCGTCGGGCTGCAGCTGCAGGATCGCGACGTCGCGAGTCGCCGCCTGCTCGATCGCGCCGATGAGCGAGGCCCACGGCAGCGTCAGCTGGCGCACCACCGCCTCGGCGTTCTTCGCCTGCTCGTCGAGCCGCTCCTTCGGCAGGGCGCGCGCCGGCCGGCCCCCCGGCAGCGCCAGCCCCGCCTGCGCCTCGAGGCGTCCGAGCTCCTGACGCACGTCGCGATAGCGCAGCAGCACCTCGGCGCTGACCGCGAGCGCGAGTGCGAGCAGCAGCACGCCGGGCCACGCCGGCCGGTGCGGTGGCGCGATGTAGTCGAGCTCCAGCTTTCGCGTACGGGCTATGGCATCCCCGCCTTCCAGTAGTCCTGCGAGCGGCCGTTGAGGTCGTCGTACACCACCTTGCCGCCGACCACCGTCAGCACCGAGCGCAGATCCCTGATGCTCTCGTCCGGAACTGCGCGGCTGTCGAAGTAATCCGCGCTCAGCACCACGAGGTCGCCGAGCTTGCCTTCCTCGATCGTGCCGAGCTCGTCTTCCGCGCGGAGGAACCAGCCGTTGTTGGCGGTGTAGAGACGCATCGCTTCATTGCGGCCGAGCGTCTGGTTGCCGTTGATCACCTGGCCGAGCGCGTTCTTGCCCGTGACGACGTAGTACAGGTTGATCCACGGGCTCATGGTCGAGATCTGCATGCCGTCGGAGCTCAGGCCGACCGGGATGCCGCTCGCCAGGATGTCGCGGAAGGGCGGCCCGTTCTGCGTCGCGGTTCCGCTGAGCCAGCGCCAGCCGCCGAGCACGTTCACACCGCCGCCGAGGTTCTTCAGCTTCTGCAAATAATCCGGCGTGATGACCGGCACGTGCGCGAGCGTCCAGCGCAGCTTGGTGATGCCGTCCGGGATGCGGTTGGGATTGTGCGGGTCCGTCAATTCGTCGTTCACCACCTGCCAGCCGTCGATGATCACTTTCCAGTCGAGCGGCGCTCCCGGCAGTGCGAACACCGGGAAGTTGAGCGAATGGTTCTCGTTGCGCCACTGAGCTTGCGCCACCAGGCGCGTGCCGTTCATCCACGCCGGCGTGCCGGGCGAGATGAACGCGCTGGCGGTGAACTCGCCGATGCCGAGCGCGCGCAGCATGTGATTGCCGAAATCGTCCCAGCTATTGAGCAGGCGCGCCCGCAGCTCGGGCGTCTGCACGTCTTCCTCAACGTGGAGGAAATTGATCCAGATGCGGTTGGTGAGCTTGCCCTCGTGGTAGAGCGCGCGCACCGAGTCATGCGCCCGATAGCGATCGAAGCTCGCGGCGCCGTCGCTCGGGTCGCCTATTACGGGGACGCTGAACGGGAAGCCGCCCTGGTCCAGATGCGTGGTCACGCCGATGCCGGCGGCGTAGCGCATGGCGTCCGTGAGCCCCTGCAGCATCGAGTCACGCGTCTGCATCTGCCGCAGCAGGAAAAGCGCCGTGGTGCAGGGCGTGGCAACGCCAAAAGCGCCACCATCAACGTAGCCTTCATCCTGGCCGGCGACCGTGCCCACCGGCACGCCGTGCGTCACGAGAAAGTCCTTGGCCTTCTGGTTCACTGCCCCCGGCCCGGTGAAGCCTTCCATGATGAACACCGGATGGTCCGGCACCGCGGCGGAGAGCTCCTGCAGCGTCGGAAAGCGCGTCGGCTGCGGCGCGAGGAAGAACTGGTTGCGGCTGAAGCCGCCGATCGAGGTGATCCATTCACCGGACTGCACCTCTTTTACGCGCGCGCTGAGCGTGGCGAGCGCCTCGGCGATCGAGTTCGCGTTCTCCAGGCGCGTGTCGCGCCCCGGGCGCAGGCCGAGCAGGATGATGTGATTGTGGCTGTCGATGATGCCCGGCACGACGGTGCGGCCGCGCAGGTTGATGGTGCGCGTGCATTCGTCGTCGTCGCGCTCGCCTCCCCGGCCGACCGCGGCAAAGCGCCCGTTCTTGATGAGCACCGACGAGACCAGGCCGTCCTGCTTGTCCATCGTGTGGATCTTGCCGTTCACCAGCCGCAGCGAAGTGCCGGCGTTGCAATCATCGTCATCGGCGCGAGCGCCGGCAGCGCCCAGGCACAGCGCAAGCGCGGCGGCGGCGAACCAGGCGTGGCGTAAGTTCCTGCCCATGGTCTCCCTCCTCAGGTGGTGGTGATGCTGAACTGCCAGTACGGATCGTTCGACGGCGCCTCGGCGCCGCAGAGCAGCACGCGGCGCGTGCTGTCGCCGTCGACGCGGTAGCGCTCGCGCTCAAGCAGCGCGCGCCACTCGCCTTTTGCGTTCTGCACCGCGCGGAACGCGCCGTTCGCGTGCAGCGCGACGCAGGCGCGATCGGGCTCGGCGATCACCAGCCACGCGCCGCTGGGTTGCGGCACGGCGGCGCGCGCGCCGTTGAAGACGTGCATCAGCGCCGGCTGCACCGAAACCAGCTGCGCCTTGCCATTCTTCGGCAAGACACCCCGGATCGCGGCGACCAGCTCCGCATCGACCGCGCTTGCCAGGCGCGGCTCGCCGCGCGGGCCTTCGCTCGCGCGGTAAAGCCAGCTCTTCGCCCGCTCGCCGTGGATCTTGGCGAAGTGATGGCGCAGGTAAGCTTCCTCTTCCGCCGGCGTCGCGAGCGCCGCGCTCCACGGCACGAGCGCGTAGCGCACGAAATGGTTCGACAGCGCTACGGTGACTCGCGCTCGCGGCCAGGCGATGCCCTTCATCGCCTCCAGCGCGCCATGCCAGGGCTCGGCGCCGAACGCCGGATCGCAGGGATAGCGCTTCGCGCCCACGGCAACCTCCGCCGGCGCGAGGCGCGCGAGCAGCCGCTCAGGAAACAAAGGTGACACGGTTGATCTCCGCGAGCGTCGTCTCGCCGTTCTTCACCGCCTCGAAGGCGGCCTCGCGCAGCAAGCGCGTGCCGGCACGCTGCGCGGCGTCTCGGAGCTGCCGCACCGGCGCGCGCGAGGTAATGAGCTCGCGCAGCTCGTCGTTCAGGATCATGAGCTCGGCGATCGCCTTGCGGCCCTTGTACCCCGCGCCGCGACACTCGCGGCAGCCGCGTCCGGTGACGAATTTCCAGCCGGCGACCGCGTGCGGCTCGAGACCCGATTCGGCCAGCAGCTCGGGGCTCGGCTGCTCGCGCTCAGCGCAGTGGGGGCAGACGAGGCGCACCAGGCGCTGCGCGAGGATCGCGTTCAGCGCCGAGACGAAGCCGTAGAGGTCGACGTTCATGTGCATGAAGCGGCCGATGACGTCGAACACGTTGTTCGCGTGCACCGTCGTGAAGACGAGGTGGCCGGTGAGCGCCGACTGCACGGCGATGTTGGCCGTCTCGGGATCGCGGATCTCGCCGACCATGATCTTGTCCGGGTCGTGGCGCAGGATCGAGCGCAGCCCGCGCGCGAAGCTCAGCCCCTTCTTTTCATTCACCGGAATCTGCAGCACGCCGGGCAGCTGGTACTCCACCGGATCCTCGATGGTGACGATCTTGTCCTGGCCGTTGTTGATCTCGGTGATCGCGGCGTAGAGCGTGGTGGTCTTGCCGCTGCCGGTCGGGCCGGTGACGAGCAGCATGCCGTACGGCTCGTGGCTGAGGCGCCGCAGGCGCTTGACGTCCTGTGCGTCGAAGCCGAGCGAGTCGAGGGACAAAGTTTGCCGCGTGGTCTCGTAGAGCGACTGCTTGTCGAGCACCCGCAGCACGGCGTCCTCGCCGTGGATGCTCGGCATGATCGAGACGCGAAAATCGACCGCGCGCCCGCGCTCGAGCGCCTTGAAGCGCCCGTCCTGCGGCACGCGCCGCTCGGTGATGTCGAGCTCGGCAAGCACCTTGACCCGCGCGATGGCCTGTTCGGCCTGGGTCGGGTCCTGGATCAGCTTCACCTGCGAGAGGATGCCGTCGATGCGGAACTTGATGGCGAGGCCCGCGGGCAGCGTCTCGAGGTGGATGTCGCTCGCGCCGATCATCAGCGCATCGCGCAGCGTCGAGCGCACCAGCCGCACCACTTCGCTCGACTCGTCGCCGATCGCCCGCAGCGACAGGTCCTCGATGCGGCCGCTGTCGGCCGGGCCGGCGGGCGCTTCCTCTTCCAGCGCGTCGAGCGCGCGCAGCGACTCCTCGTGCGCAGCGAGGAAGGCGACGAGGTCGCCGCGGTGCACCAGGCACCAGCTGAAGGCTTGCGCGATGCGCTCCTCCGCCCATGCCTGCAGCTCGCCCGAAAACGGGTCGTCGAACGCGAGCACCAGCCGCCCGTCTTCGGCACGCAGCAGCGCACAGCCGCGCTGCGAGCACTCGGCGAAGGAGAGCAGATCGAATTGCGGCGCGGCGCGGCGCAGGCCCGCCATGTCGAGGCGCTCGAGCGAGAGCGTCGCCGCGAGGCGCGCGGTGAAGTTGTCGGGCCCGAGCGCGAGCGCCTCCTCGAGCACGTCGACCACGCGCCGGTGCGCGCTGCGCGCCGCTGCGCGCGCCCGCGCAATGTCGTCCAGCGAGATGGTTTCGGCGATCGCGCTCATTGGATGTTGCCCGCCAGCTCGAAGATCGGCATGTACATCAGCACCACGATCGCGCCGATCACGAGGCCGATGATCGCCATCAGGATCGGCTCGAACAGCCGCGTGAACCAGTCGACCCAGCGCGCCAGCTCCTCGTCGTGAAACGTCGCGATGCTCTCGAGCATCTCGCCCATGTTGCCGCCCTTCTCGCCCACCGCGATCATGCGCAGCGCCACCGGCGTGGCGAGGCCGTTGGCCTCCATCGACTGCGAGACGTTGCGGCCTTCGGAAATCGCGCGGCTGGCGGCAACCAGCCGCTCGCGCAGCTGCGAATGCAGCAGCTCGGCTCCCATGTCGAGCGCCGTGACGAGCGGCATGCCGCCGCGCAGCAGCATGCCGATGGTCCGGTAGAAGCGCGCGAGCTGGTAGACCTTGAGCCGCTCGCCGATCGCCGGGATGCGCCAAAGCGCATCGCCGAGGGCCGTGCGCACGCGCGGCAGGCGCAGCGCGTAGACCGCCGCCGCGACCAGGGCAGCGAGCGCGCCAAGCACGATCGGCGCATGCTGGTGCACCGCCTGTCCCCACGTGAGCAACAGGCGCGAGAAGAGCGGCAGGTCGCTGCCGCGGTCCTGGTAGATGTGGCCAAAGCGCGGCACGACGTAGAGCAGCAGGAACAGCGACACCAGCCCGCCTACGCTGATGAGCAGCGCCGGGTAGATGGAAGCGTTGATGACGCGTTTCCTGATCGCCTCGAGCTGCCCCGCATAGGCGACGTAGCGCGCAAGCGCCGGCGCGAGGTCGCTCGTCTTCTCGGCCGCCTTGACGGTGGCGACGTAGAGCGCGGAAAACGCCTCGGGGAATTCCTGCAGCGCGGCCGAGAGCGGCTGGCCCTGGCGCAGCACCGCTACGAGGCGCTCGAGGATCGCGCGAAAGTCGTTGCGCCGCTCCTTCTGCGCGAGCGTCTCGATCGCTTCGACGAGCGGCAGGCCCGCCGCGATCAGCACGCGCAGCTCCTGCGAAAAGAGCGCCACCGGAAAGCGCTCGGCGCCGCGCTGCCAGGGCAGCCGCAGGCCGCGGCGCTGGCGCACCGAAAGCACGGTGTAGCCGCGCCCCTCGATGTGCCTCACGGCGCT
>DASQIG010000517.1:0-5076 GCA_035631735.1 Burkholderiales bacterium
GCGTGCACAACCTGTCCGACGAGATGGCACTCGTCTTTCTGTATCTCGCCTTTGTCCTGCCGCTTGGCTTGTCGCGCAATCTCACCCGCTCCGCGAACGTCTTCAATTCAGTTGGACTGGTCGCGGTGAGTGCCTTGCTCCTGTGGCAGGCAGTCGAACGCGTCCTGCATCCGGTTCCCGTGCCGGGCATCGTTCCCGTGGTGATCGGTCTAGCTGCCGCGGCCGGCAACTGGGGCGTGGCGCGGCTGCTGCGCGAAGCGGCTCGCGAGAATGCGTCGATCCGCCTCGCTTACCTGCATAACCTCGGCGACGTTCAAGTGTCCCTTGCGCCGGTGTTGTCGGGCGTGCTCGTGACCCTCACCCGCTTTCCCGTTTTCGATCCGTTGATCGCGGCAGGAATCGCCGTCTGGATCATCGTTTCGACGCTGCGAGAAACCGTCGGCTCCCGCGACGAGCTCATCTCGCCGGAAAGAATGAGCTGCGGCCATGACGAGAGCGCCTGAGCGCTTCGGTGCCGCAAGGCTTCGTCGCGGATGACCGACTACGCGCATAGCGTTGTCTGGTCCGCGCTGACCGCGCTGCTGGTGCTCGCTTGTCTGTTCTTCCTCTATTGCTTCATTTCACCCCGGTCGCCGCAGCGCGAATTCCTTCGCATCTTCGCAGACAAGCAGTTCCGGGACCGCCACCCCGTGCGGTTCATTCTGAGCTGGGCCGTGGTTGTCTGCGTCTGGCTTGGATGCACGGCCCTGTTGTACAGCCTGGCTGAAACGACCGCGCACTGACCCGGCGGCCAAGGCATCATACGGCTTCGTCCAGTTGCCGCTCCACGGGGCGAGCGCGCGTTTCTAGGAGTCAAACATGGCCGGCCTCAGGTTCCCGAACGAAACGAAGCAATACCGCACGGCGCGCAAGAACCTGCTCGACGCGGAGCTTGCGCTGCGGCGCCAGGTCGAGAAGGTCGCCGCGCTGCGCCGCAAGCTGCCGGCGGGCGGCGAACTGCCGCAGGACTACGTCTTTACCTCGCAGCAGGGGGCGGTAAAGCTCTCCGAGCTCTTCGACCGCGGCAACACGCTCGTCGCCTACAGCTTCATGTACGGCCCGCAGATGAAAAACGCCTGTCCGATGTGCACCTCATTCCTCGACGCGCTGGACGGCAACGCCCAGCACCTCGCGCAACGCACCAGCCTGGTGGTGATCGCCAGGTCGCCGATCGAGCGCATCGTCGAGTACGCGCGCGGCCGCAGCTGGCGCAACCTGCGGCTGCTCTCCTCCGCGGGCACGAGCTACAACCGCGACTACCGCGGTGAAAACGAGAAAGGCGCGCAGCTGCCGATGATGAACGTCTTCGTGAAGCGCGACGGCAAGGTGCGGCATTACTACGGGACGGAAGTGCTCTACGCGCCGGAGGAGAAAGGCCAGAACGCGCGGCACATCGACATGATGTGGCCGCTCTGGAACGTGCTCGACCTCACGCCCGAGGGCCGCGGGAGCGACTGGTACCCGAAGCTCAGCTACTGATACGGAGCCAGGGTCGTAACTATTTCCTCGCGGTCATGGCGCAGCTGCCCAGCAGCTTGAGCGAGGCGCGCGCCGTGATCTCGACCGTGCGTGCCAAAGCCTTTGCGCGCCACGCGGCGATCCCCGACCCGCCGGAAGAACCGCTGCCCGCGGACTGCTGCGAGCGAGGCTGCGATCGTTGCGTATTTACCGTGTACTACGAGGCGATCGACGCCTGGCGCCGCGGCATCGAGTCGGCGTGGCGCTAGGGCATTAATTGCGACCCTGGATCGGAGCTAATAGCCGGCGGCAAAGTCGACGACGTACCGCGGCGTCTCGCCGCGGCGCACGCGCTCGATGTTCTCGACGATCTTCGGAATCGCGGTGCGCGGCTCGGTGAGCGCGGCCGAATGCGGCGTGATGGTGACGCCCGGATGGCGCCAGAGCGGATCGTTCGCCGGCAGCGGCTCGGTGTCGAACACATCCAGATAGGCGTGCGCCAGGTGGCCGGAGTCGAGCTCGCGCAGCAGATCCGAGACCACGAGATGCCCGCCGCGCGCGAGATTGATCACGCAGCCATGCTTCCTCAGGAGCGACAGGTTGCGGCCATTCAGGATGTTGCGCGTCTCGGGCGTGAGGGGCAGCAGGCACACGAGCGCATCGGTGATGCGCAACATGGGCGCGAGCTCGGTAAAGGATCTGACGCTTGCGAGCTCCTTCGGCCGGCGGCTGTAGCCCGCGACATTGAAGCCGAGCGCAAGGAGCTTGCGCGCCGCGTCCGAGCCGAGCTCGCCGAGCCCGAGGATGCCGACGGTGCGGTCGGAGGCGAGGTACTGCTTGCGCCGGCGCCATTGACGCTCGGCCCGCTGCGCGCGGTAACGGTAGTGATGCCGGTGCCAGTCGAGCACGTGCGCGACGACCGATTCCGACATCGCCGCCACCATGCCGGGATCGATCAGGCGCGCGAGCGGCACGCCTTTCGGCAGCCCGGGATCGGCGAGCAGCTTCTCGACGCCCATCCACAGCGACTGGACGAGCTTCACGTTCTTCAGGCGACCGAGCGTGCCCGCGGGCGGCGTGGCGACGATGGCGATCTCGACATCGCCTGCCGGCTCAGCGACGAAGCGATCCTGCGGCAGCGCCTGCTCGAGCAGCGGAATCCAGAATTCCGCCTTCTCCGTTTCGCTCGCGAATAGGATTTTCACAAGGGCGGGGATGTTAGCATCGGGCGCAAAATGACCGAGAAAGAACTGCTGGCGCTGGAGGAGCGCCGTTTCGCTGCCATGATCGCGCGCGACTTCGGCACGCTCGAAGCGCTGGTGCACGACGCCCTGCTCTATACGCACTCCTCGGGCGTGACCGACACCAAGGCGAGCTGGCTGCAGTCGATGCGCTCGGGCCGCGTGAAATACCAGAGCGCGAAATGCAGCGAGCAGAAGGTGCGCATCTTCGGCGACACGGCGCTGATCACCGGCCGCGCGCAGATCGAGGCCGAGATCGGCGGCCAGCCGAAGACGCTGAAGCTGCTCTTCCTCAACGCCTGGACGCGCACGCCGCAGGGCTGGCAGTTCGTCGCCTGGCAGTCGACGCCGCTTCCGGCGTGAGCGAGCGCTTTGCGGGCCGCCGCGAAGACCCGCGCCTGCTGAAAGGCGAGGGCCGCTACACCGCCGACTGGAATTTTCCCGGCCAGCTCTACGCCGCGTTCCTGCGCTCCGATCGCGCGCACGCGGAGCTGAGGTCCATCAACGTGCAAGTGGCGCGCACCGCGTCGGGCGTGGTGGCGGTCTTTACCGGCGCGGACGTGCAGCACTTCAAGACGCCCCCGCCGCAGGTGAAGGTCCCCGGGCGCGGCGGCGTGCATCTCAAGGTGCCCGAGCGAGCGATCTTCGCGCGCGATCGCGTACGCTACGTCGGGCAGGAGATCGCGATGGTCGTCGCGAGCTCCGCCCCGGCCGCGCAGGATGCGCTCGAGCTGATCGAGATCGAATACTTCGACCGCGTCGCGGTCGTGGATGGCGCCGAGGCGCTCGAGCAAGGGGCGCCGCAGCTGCACGACAGCGTGCCGGGCAATCTCGCCTTCGACTACGACTACGGCGACGAAGCCGCTGCCGCCGCGGCGATCGCCGGCGCGGCGCATGTGACGCGTCTTACCGTGAACAGCACGCGCGTTTCCGGAAATCCGATGGAGCCGAAGGCCTGCGTCGTCGTCTACGACCCCGCGGAGGACGCGTACGACGTCTACGCGAGCTCGCAGGGCATGTCACTGATGGTGCCGAACCTCGCCGCCATCACCGGGACGCCCGCGGAGCGCATTCGCCTGCACGCGCACGATGTCGGCGGCGGCTTCGGCGTGCGCTCGCAGGCCTACCCGGAGTACTGCGCCCTGATGCACGCGGCGAAGACGCTGGGCAAGCCCGTGAAGTGGGTCGGCTCGCGCTTCGAGACCATCGTCAGCGACCACCACGGCCGCGCCGCGCAGCTCACGGGCGAGCTGGCGCTCGATCGCGTCGGCCGCTTCATCGGCCTGCGGCTCGACTGGATCTGCAACTCGGGCGCGTATCTCTCGCAGGCGGGCCCGATCATCAACACGATCAACCCTGCGTCGCACGCCATCAACGTCTACCAGATTCCGGCGCTCTATGGCCGGCATCGGCTCGTGCTGACCAACACGACCCCGATCACTGCATACAGGGGGGCTGGGCGCCCCAACGTTTCATATCTGGCTGAAAGGCTGGTGGACGAGGCGGCGCGGGAGACCGGCATCGATCGCATCGAGCTGCGCCGGCGCAACTTCATTCCGCAGGACGCGTTTCCCTACAAGACGCCCGCCGGCTCGACCTACGACAGCGGCAATCCTGCGGGCTATCTCGACGATGCGCTGGAGCACTCCGACTGGGCCGGCTTCGAGCGGCGACGCGAAGCGTCCAAGCGCCGCGGCAAGCTGCGCGGCATCGGCTGCGCTGTCTTCGTCGAGCCCTCGGGCGGCTCGGCCGGCGGCCCGGAGCAGGCGGCGATCAAGTTCGGCGAGTCGGGCAATCCCTCGCTCTACGTGCTCTCCGGGCCCTCGGGCCAGGGGCACGAGACGGTATTCAGCGAGCTCGTCGCACGGGAATTTGGCATCCCGGTGGAGAGCGTCGAGTTCCACGCCAGCGATCCGCACGGCCCGCGGCTCATGGGCGTCGGCACGATCGGCTCGCGCTCGGTGATGGCGCACGGCAGCGCCTCGGTAGCGACCGCGCGCGCGGTAGTGAAGAAAGCGCTCGATCTCGCCGCGAAGGCGCTCGAGGTGGCGCCGGCGGACCTCGAATTCCGCGACGGCCGCTATAGCGTCAAGGGGACTGACCTCGGCATCTCATTCCAGGAGGTGGCGCGGCGCTACCATCGCGAGCTCGACAGCATGGAGGGTGTCCAGGGGCCGATGTCGTATCCGGGCGGCGCGCATGTCGCCGAGGTCGAGATCGATCCGGACACCGGCGTGATCGACATCGTGAACTACGTCGCCGTGGACGACTGCGGGAGAGTGATCAACCACGTGCTACTGGAAGGTCAAACCTTCGGCGGCATCGTGCAGGGCATCGG
>DASQIG010000518.1:0-3825 GCA_035631735.1 Burkholderiales bacterium
AGCCAGGAGAACGTCACCGCGCGCTGCTCGGGCGTGCCGTAGGCGCCGAACACGCTGTTCATGGCGATGTGCAGCAGCATGAACGCCGTGCCGATCAGCGGGCAGGCCACGTAAAGCACGCCGAGCGTCGGGAACAGAAACGGCAGCGCGGCCCCGCACGCGAGCACGGCGAGGCCGAGCATCACCGGCCGGCGCGGCCCCAGCCGGTCGATCAGCCGGCCGGCGGTGACCGACAGCAGCATCGGCAGGACCGCGAACAGGGCGACCAGCGTGCCGACGGTAAAGGCGGAGGCGCCCAGCTTCAGCGCGAAGAGCGTCGTCGTCATGCGGCTGCCGACGAAGCACAGGTGCCCGAGCGCGTTCAGGAGGATGAAGTAGGCGATTTCCACGGCTTGGTCCAGACCGTCATGGCGACGCCGGTGCAGGTGACGGCAATTCCGGCGAGCGTGAGCCCGCTGGGCACGACATGGAACAGCGCCAGCTCGAGCAGCACCGCGAAGATCGGCGGCAGGTACATCATGCTCGTGACGCGCGTCGCCTCGCGGTGGCGCATGAGCACGTGCAGCGCGCTCACGGCAAGGATCGACGCGAAGATCACGAGGAAGGCGATCGCCGCCGCGAGCTGCCAGCTCCAGCGCACCGCAAAGCCCTCCACCGCGAGCGCGAGCGGCGCGAGCACCGCCGCCGAGGCGGCGAATTGCACCACGGCGGCGGCTTTCAGATCGGCGTGCGGCGCGAAGGTGCGCTGGTAGAGCGTCGCGGCGGTTACCCCGCACACGGCGATGAGGGTGGCGGCCAGGCTGCCAGCGGTCACCTCGCGGATGTCGATCTTGTGCCAGACGACGAGCGCCACGCCGGCGAGGCCGATGAAAACGCCGGCCCATTGCCCGGGTGCGAGCCGTGCGTGCAGCCAGCGCGAGGCGATGATCGCGGTGAGGAGCGGCTGCGACGAGATGATGAGCGCGGTCACGCCGGCGGACATGCCGAGGTACTGCGCGTAGTGGCTGGCGCCGAGCTGCACCGCATGCATGAGGAGGCCGGCCACGACCACGTGACCGAGCTCCGCCCGCGTTTGCGGCCAGCGCGGCGGCCACAGCGCGATCACCGGGGCGAGGCACAGCAGCCCGAAGCAGAAACGCAGCGTGAGAAAGGTGAAGGGCGGCGCGTACTGCAGCCCGACCTTGGTCGCGACGTAGCCCGAGCCCCACACCGCCACGAAGTACCAGGCGAGGAGCGCCGAAGTAAATGGGGTCAGATCAGCATTTCCCGAACGGGAAATGCTCGATTCTATCGCGGCCTAGTTCGCGGCCTTAGCGCAGGTTCGAAAATTAACCGGCTTGCAGCGCGGCGATGCGCGCCTCGATCGGCGGGTGCGTGGCGAAGATCTGCGCGAAGCCCGAATCGCCCGAGATGCCGAACGCCTTCACCGAATCCGGCAGGCCGCCGGTCTGCAGGCTGCCCAGCCGGCGCAGCGCCGCGATCATCGGCTGCGGCGTGCCGAGCAGGTTCGCCGAGCCGCGGTCGGCGCGGAACTCGCGGTAGCGCGAGAACCAGGCGACGATCACCGAAGCGAGGATGCCGAACAGGATCTGGCTGACGATCATCGTGATGTAGAAGCCCGGGCCGACGCCGCGCTCGGTGCGAAACACCGCCTTGTCGACGACGTAGCCGACCACGCGCGACAGGAAGAAGACGAACGTGTTCAGCACGCCCTGGATGAGGGTCAGGGTCACCATGTCGCCGTTCGAGACGTGCGTGATTTCGTGGCCGAGCACCGCCTCGACCTCCTGGCGGTTCATCGACTCCAGCAGCCCCGTCGACACCGCCACGAGCGCCGAATTGCGGAACGCGCCGGTGGCGAAGGCGTTCGCCGGGCCTTCGTAGATCGCGACCTCGGGCTTGCCGATGCCGGCGGCATCCGCGAGCTTGTGCACCGTCTGCACCACCCAGTATTCGTTGGTGCCTTCCGAGCCGTCGATGGTCTGCGCACCGACCGACATCTTGGCGATCCACTTCGACATCAGGAGCGAGATGAACGCACCGCCGAAGCCGAAGATCGCCGAGAACCAGAGGAGCGCGACGTAGTCGATGCCGTTCGCGAGCAGCCAGCGGTCGACGCCGAGGACGCTGACGACGATGGAGAGCACCACCATCACCGCGAGGTTGGTGGCGATAAGCAGCAGGACGCGTTTCATGGGACCTTTCTTCGGTTGTTCCGGGGCTCAGTTGGGGCCGGATTTTAAGGATTTCAAGATGGCGCGTGCGCCCTTCTCGGCGATTACGTACGTCGGTGCATTTGTATTTCCGGAGGTGATGCGCGGAAACACCGACGCATCAATCACGCGCAGCCGCTCGACCCCGTGCACGCGGAGCTCTTCGTCCACCACCGCCATTGGATCGCGGCCCATCCTGCAGGTTCCGACCGGATGGAAGATGGTCGTCCCCAGCTCCCCCGCGGCGCGCGCCAATTCATTGTCATTCGTAATGGCTCGGCCCGGGCGGTACTCCTGCGGCTGGTACTTCGCCAGCGCGCTTGCCGCCATGATGCGGCGAGTGAAGCGCATCGCGGCGACTGCGACCCGCCGGTCATCCTCGCTCGACAGGTAATTCAGCCGTATCTCAGGATAGGCCGCCGGATCGCGGGACTTGATGCGCACCCAGCCACGCGAGCTCGGCCGCAGGTTGCAGACGCTCGGCGTGATCGCCGGGAAGCTGTGCAGCGGGTCGCCGAACTTGTCGAGCGAGAGCGGCTGTACATGCCACTCGATGTTGGCGCTCGGCTCCGCGCCCTCGCTGCGCGCAAACGCGCCCATCTGGGAGGGGGGCATGGTAAGCGGCCCGGTGCGCAGGAGAAAATACTCCGCCGCCATCGCGGCTTTGCCCAGCCAGCTGTTGGCCACGGTGTTCAGCGTGCGCGCGTCCTTCACCTTGTACTGCATGCGTATTTGCAAGTGATCGTGCAGGTTCTCACCGACCCCGGGCAGCTCGTGCACCACCGGGATAGCGTGCCGCTGGAGCAGCGCGCCTGGACCTATCCCCGATAGCTGCAATAGCTGCGGCGAGCCGATTGCGCCAGCCGCCAGCACGGTCTCTCTTTGCGCGCCGGCGAAGCACGCCTCGCCGCCGCGCTGAAATTCGACGCCCTGAGCGCTGCAGCCGTCCAGGCGCAGGCGCGTGGCATGTGCGTCGGTGAGCACGGTGAGGTTGCGGCGATTCAGTACGGGGCGCAAAAAGGCGTTGGTGGCGCTCCAGCGCCGGCCACGCTTCTGGTTCATCTGGAAATACGCGCAGCCGAAGTTGTCGCCGTGGTTGAAGACCCTGATCGGCGGGATGCCGCACTGGGCGGCGGCTTCGCGCCAGGCGTCGAGGATCTCCCAGCGCACGCGCGGATCCTCGATGCGCACTTCGCCGCCCGCGCCGTAGCCGTCGGCCGCGCCGTGCTCGTAGTCCTCCAGCGAGCGGAAGATGGGCAGCACGTCGTCCCAGCCCCAGCCGCGGTTGCCGAGCGACGCCCAATGGTCCCAGTCGCTTCGCTGCCCGCGCATGTAGATCATGGCGTTGATCGACGAGCAGCCGCCGAGCACGCGCCCGCGCGCGTAGTGGATCGAGCGGCCGGCAAGATGCTCGTCGGGCTCGGTCTTATAGCACCAGTCGGTGCGGGGGTTGGCGATGGTGTACAGGTAGCCGACAGGAATCGGGATCCAGAAATAGTTATCGCGTCCTCCTGCCTCGAGAAGGAGCACGCGGGTGTTTGGGTCACGCGAGAGCCGGTTGGCGAGCAGGCAGCCGGCGCTGCCGGCGCCGACGATGACATAGTCGAACCTG
>DASQIG010000519.1:0-2278 GCA_035631735.1 Burkholderiales bacterium
AGCTCAGCAAGCGCCTTCACCGGCCGATCACCTCGGCGACGCGCCGGCGCTGCGCGTCGTTCATGTGCAGGCCGCACTTCGTGCGCCGCCACAGCACATCGTCCGCCGAGCGCGCCCATTCATGCTCGAGCAAGTAGCGCAGCTCGCGCGCCGTCAGGCCGCCGCCATAGTCCTCGCCCAGCCGCCCGTCACCGAGCACGCGGGGTGTCTCGGAACCGTGGCGGCGAAAGACGGCGCGTACCACCGGCTCGGGAAGCGCGCGATAGCGTGCGAATATCTCCTGCTGCGCGGCGGCGCGACTCCGAAATTCGCTGCCCGGCAGCGGCGCCGCGGCGGTCCAAGGCGCTTTCATCTGCGGGAAGTAAGGCGCGAGCTTCTTCAGCGCCTGCTCGGCGAGCCGGCGATACGTAGTGATCTTGCCGCCGAAGACCGAAAGCACCGGCGCGCCGTTGTGCGCGTGGTCGAGGCGCAGCGTGTAGTCGCGCGTGATGGAGGACGGATCCGCGCTGCCGTCGTCGTAGAGCGGCCGCACGCCGGCATAGCGCCAGACGAGCTCGGCCGGGTCGATGCGCCGGGCGAGATAGCGGCTGGCCGCGGCGCAGAGATAGCGCACCTCCTCGTCGGTGGGCTCGGGCGCGTGCCCGTCGTTCACCGGCACGTCGGTGGTGCCGACGAGGGTGAAGCGATCTTCGAAAGGGATGATGAACACGACGCGCCGGTCGTCGTTCTGCACGAGGAATGCGTGCTCGCCCTCGTAGAGCCGCGGCAACACGATGTGGCTGCCTTTCACGAGCCGCACGGCATCGCGGCTCGGCTGTCCGAGCCGCTCGTTCAGCACGTGCTTTACCCACGGGCCTGCGGCGTTGACGATGGCGCGGGCGCTGACTTCCTCGCCGTTCGAAAGGCGCGCGCGCCACAGCGCGCCATCGCGCCGCGCGCTCATGCACTCGGTACCTACCATGACCCGGGCGCCGCGCCGCTGCGCGTCGAGCGCATTGGCGATAACGAGGCGCGCGTCGTCTACCCTGCAATCCGAGTAGACGAAGCCGTACTTCAAGCGCGGCTGCAGTCCGGCAGCATACGGCGGCGCATCGAGACGCACCGCTTGCGATGCGGGTAGCACGGAGCGACGCGCGAGGTGATCGTAGAGGAAAAGACCGAGGCGGATCATCCAGCGCGGCCGCAGCTCCGGCACATGCGGCATGACGAAGTGCACCGGCCAGGCGAGGTGGCCGGCGATGCGCAGCAGGATCTCGCGCTCGGCCAGGGCTTCGGCCACCAAGCGGAACTCGAACTGCTCGAGGTAACGCAGCCCGCCGTGGATCAGCTTCGAGGAGGCGGACGACGTCGCGCCGGCGAGATCGCCACGTTCGACGAGCAGCGTGGCGAGGCCGCGGCCGGCAGCATCGCGCGCGATGCCGGCGCCGTTGATGCCGCCGCCGATGACGAGAAGATCGTAGATCACCGCGCGGCGCACTATAACTTAAGGGCGCCGGCGGGACGCGAGGACTGCTAGACGGTGCCGCTGGCCTTCTTGAGTTGGTCGAGCTTCAGGACCTTGGCCTGGATTTCGGGCTGCGTCTTGCTCTCGCGGTCCTTCAGGCCTTCTTGCGCAGCTTGCGGATAGCCGCGAGCTGCGCCGCAAGCATGGCGAGCTCGCCTTCGACAGTGGCGACCTCCTGCTTGTCCTTGGCGTGGCGGCGCGCTTCTTCCGCGCGCTTGAGCGCTTCGTTCGCCTTGGCCTCGTCGAGATCGGCGCCGCGAATCGCCGTGTCGGCGAGCACAGTGATCACCTTCGGCTGCACTTCAAGGATGCCGCCGGCGACGAAGATCAGCTGCTCCTCGCCGCCGCCGGCCGGGGTGATGCGGACGGCGCCGGGCTTGATGCGGGTGATGAGCGGCGTGTGGCGGGGATAGACGCCAAGCTCGCCCGCCTCGCCGGGAAGCACCACGAACTCCGCCTCGCCGGAGTAGATCGACTCCTCGGCGCTCACCACATCGACATGAATCGTGGCGTTCGCCATCAGAGCTTCTTCGCCTTCTCGAAGGCTTCCTCGATCGGCCCGACCATGTAGAACGCCTGCTCCGGCAGCTGGTCGCACTCGCCGTTGACGATCATCTTGAAGCCCTTGATCGTCTCCTTGAGCGCCACGTATTTGCCGGGCTGGCCCGTGAAGTTCTGCGCCACCGTGAACGGTTGCGACAGGAATCGCTGTATCTTGCGGGCGCGCGCCACGGCGAGCTTGTCCTCGGGCGAGAGCTCGTCCATGCCGAGAAT
>DASQIG010000520.1:0-2681 GCA_035631735.1 Burkholderiales bacterium
CCATCCCGAGCGCGGGCTGCTCGGGCCCGAGGAGTTCGTGCCGCTCGCCGAGGACGCCGGCCTGATCCGCGCGGTCGGCGAGTGGACGCTCGAGCACGCGCTCGCGCAGGCGGCGACCTGGAGCCGCGAGCTGCCGGGGACGCCGTGGTTCGCGATCAACGTCTCGGCGCCGGAGCTCGCGCAGGGCGACGCTTTCGTCGAGCGCTTGAGCGCCGGGCTCAAGGCGCACGGCGTGCCGGGCGAGCGTATCGAGCTGGAAGTCACCGAGCGCGTGCTGATGACGCACTTCCCCGAGAACGCCGCCACCCTTCACAAGGCGGGCGCGCTGGGCGTGCGCTTCGCCATCGACGACCTCGGCACCGGCTATTCGAGCCTCGCCTACCTGCGCGAGCTGCCGATCGACAAGCTGAAAATCGACCGCCTGTTCCTGCGCGAGCTGCAGAGCAACGCCGCCGACCAGGCGATCGTGCGCACCATCGCGACGCTCGCGCACACGCTCGGCATCGGCATTGCCGCCGAAGGCGTGGAGAGCAACGCGCAGCTCGAGCGCCTGCTCGCCGCGGGCTGCGAGCAGTGGCAGGGGCATTTCTTCAGCGGGCCCCTCGAGGCGGCGGACTTCGCCGCGCTGGTCGCGCTCAGCGCGCGCACCGAGCGCCGCGCCTGATCAGCGCAACTCGCGGGTCGGCGCGCGATGCAGCACCAGCGCCGTGAGCAGCCACGAAATCACGCTGTAGACAATCGCGCCGAGCACACCCCACCAGAAGCCGGCCACCAGGAAGCCCTGGATGAACGAGCCCACGAACCAGAAGAGTAGGCCGTTGATCACGAAGATGAACAGCCCCAGCGTCAGGATCGTCACCGGCAGCGTGAGCAGGATCAGGATCGGCCGGATCACCGTGTTGACCAGCCCGAGCACCAGCGCCGCGACCAGCGCCGAGGTGAAAGTGGCGACGCTCACCCCCGGCAGCAGGTAAGCGACCAGGATCAGCGCCACCGTGTTGATCAGCCAGACGAGCAGCAGCCGCAGCACGTCGGCGGTCTATTCCCAGAGCCCGGCGGGCATCGGCAGGTCCGCGTAATCGGCCGCCGTGAGCGGGCCGTTGGGCGCGATGCCGTCGCGCTCGAGCACCGCCATGATCTGGCGCGCGTGCTGCGCCGAGTGCCAGGTGCTGCGCTCCATGACGTGGTGCAGCGGCTGATCGCCGTAATAGGTTTGCAGTCTCGCTTGCCCCGCACGAGAGCCGTCGCGCCGCCACCAGCGCTCCAGCCGCGCGCTTACCGCCTTGCCGTAGTCACGGATGTGTTCCACCCGCGTCACATCCGCGGGCGGCGGCGCGTTGTAGACGGACGTCAGGTCCTGCACGCCGTGCTCCACCGCCTGGAGGAAGGCGTCCGGCACCTGATAGACGTGATAGGCGAGGTCGCGGATGCTGCGATCGCGCCCGGGCGTGGCGCGCTCTGCGAGCCGCGCGGCCGGAAGCTGCATCACGTGCCGCTGCGCGGCCGCGAGCACCTTTTGCCACCTGTCGTAGAGCGCGGCCGGCGGCAGGCGCTGGAAGTCCACCTTGCGTCCGATGAACGCCGAGACATCGGCGAGCTCCTGCGCGAACACGTATTCTCTTCCGCGTGCGACGACCGGCACCGTGCGCACGCCGAGCGCGCGCAGCTCCTCCATCGCCTCGGGCCGTGCAGAGACGTTGATCGACTCGTACTCGACGCCGAGGTTGGTCAGGAACTCCTTCACCTTCACGCAGCTCGAGCAGCCGGGCCGCCAATAGACGCGCAGTTCGTTCATGTGGCCACCTTTACACCGCGCACGCCGTGTCTTTCTATCGCGCGCGCTACAAATCCAGAGCGCTTCACGTCCTCGGCGAACTCGCGCAGCAACTTCGCCGCCGCCGCGCGGCCTTTCGGCGCGCCGATCGCCTGCTGCACGCCGGTCACCTGGCCGTCGAGCACGCGCGAACCGGGCGTGCGCTCGGCTTCCTCCACCAGCCTGGGCTTCAAGCCTGCCAGCGTTTCCAGCTTCTGGGCGATGAATACATCGTAGGACGCGGGAATGCCCGGCGCGCGCACCAGCTTCGCCTTCTTCAGCGTGCGGGTGAGATAGAGGTCGTAGGCGCTCCTCTCCGAGACCGCGACGCGCACGCCCTCGCGATCGACGTCGGCAAGCGTCTTTATCGGCGAGCCCGCGGGCACCAGGAAGGTCACCGGTATCTCCAGGTATGCGGGACTGAATTCCACCTCGCTGGCACGCTGCGGCTCGGTGCCGAGGAAGCCCACATCGCACGCCGCGCTTTTCACGGCATCGAACAGCTTGCCGGCGCCATCGAACTTGACGAATTCCAGCGTGAGCCCGGTGCGGCGCGCGAGCTCGCGCGCGAGATCCGGTGCGATACCGCGCGGCTCGCCATTGGCATCGTCCGCAAGCACCAGCAGGAAGTTCGAATAGTTGAGGCCGATGCGCAGGCGGCCCGAGGGTGCCAATGCGGGCGCAAGCTCGTTCGTCATGGTTTGGCGGCGTAAAAAAGATTGGTCATGCTCTTGATGTCGAGCAGTTTGAAATCGCGGAAGCCCGCCTGGCGCAGCAGTGCTTCGGTTCTTTTGGGACCCATGCACGTGCCCAATCCCGGGCCGCCGCGCGCGAGCGACTGCGTCATGCAGTGAAACAGGCTGAAGCC
>DASQIG010000521.1:0-7033 GCA_035631735.1 Burkholderiales bacterium
CTTGGCGCGGCGGCGCTCGGCGACCTGTTCGCGGATGTCGAGCGCAGCGCCAAGGCCGGCGACTACGCCGGTGCGAAGCGCACGTTCGACGCAGCCGCGAGCCTAATCGCGCAGTCGCTCGAGGCGCTGAAGCGCGCGTAGGCCCGCCCGCCGCGGCGCGGCCGAGCCCTTGATCTGCGTTCGATGCATCAAGCGGCGCGCCTTAGGATCGAAGGCGTCGCGCCGATGCATGGTGGTGCGGTTATCCCAGAGGACGAGATCGCCGAGCGCCCAGCGATGGCGATAGACCGCCGTTTCCACGAAAGACCAGACCTGGTCCAGTACGCGATCCGCCTCGGCGAGCTCCAGTCCCATCACGTAGGCGTTGCGCCGGCGGCCGAGGTACAGCGCAGGCTCGCCCGACACCGGATGCTCGATCACCATCGGGTGCGCCGTGCCCACCGAGGTGCGCGGATCGTTGGAAGCGGCGAGCCCTTTGCGCAGGTTGCCGCCCGAATCGTAGGTGCCGTCGTGCTTGATATCGAGGCTTAGGAAGCGCTCGCGGAGCGCCCTGGGCATCCTGGCAAGCGCGAGCTTCATGCTGGCAAAGCAGGTGTCGCCGCCTTGCGCTGGAATCTCGAGCGAGTAGAGCATCGACGCATCCGGCGGGTGCGGCAGATAGCTCATGTCGGTGTGCCAGGCGGCTTCGCCGTCGCCCAGCGCTCCGATCGGCGCGCCCTGCGCGTCGAGCACGTTCGAGACAATGTACACGTCCGGATACCCGGGCGGCGATTTGCGACCAGCGCCCTGGTTCGGCGGCGGGTCGAGCGTGCCGAAATGCCGCGAGAAAGCGAGCAAATGGTCGTCGGTCAGGCGCTGGTTGCGGAACAAAATCACATCGTGCCGGTACCACGCGGCCTTGATGGCATCGATTTCTGCGCCCGTCACCCGGGCGAGATCTATGCCCTGGATTTCGGCGCCGAAGGGCGCCAGCGTACGCACCTTGAGATCGAGTACGGCGGACATGCCGACATCATAGCCAAATAGCTAGACGGTTGAACTGCAAAACAAAGTGATGGGTGCGGCGGGGGCTTGGTCGCCACGCGATACTAGCGCGCGCAATCCATTTGATTTGGGAGGGACCGGTAGTGGCTGATATGGTTTTGGTGCTGTGCATCCTGATGAGCGCGTACTTCATACGCGGTATCACCGGCTTTGGCTCCGGGCTGATTTCCATTCCGCTGCTTGCGCTGTCGCAGCCGCTGCACTTTGCGATACCTCTCGTGCTCGCGCTCGATTTCACGGCGTCGGTGATTCTCGGCAGCACGAACAACAAGAAAGCCAACTGGAGCGAGATCAAGATCCTGCTGCCCGCCGGCATGGTGGGCGCTTGCATCGGCGCGTTCGCGTTGCTCAGCCTGCCGAACAAGCCGGTGCTTGTGGCGCTCGGCGCATTCACGATGTTCGTCGGCTTCCAGAATATTTTCGGGCTACAGCCCGAGGGCCGGTTGTCCCGCTCCTGGGCCATCCCGGCGGGGCTTGCCGGCGGCAGCGCAGGCGCGCTCTTCGGCGTCGGCTCGCCGCCCTACATCATCTACCTGACGCGCCGGCTGCAGGACAAAGGCGAGGTGCGCGCCACGTTCTCCTGGCTGATCGCCATCGACGGCGGCTTTCGCCTCGGCCTGTTCCTGATCGCCGGGTTGCTGCTCGAGCCGAAACTGCAGCTCGCGTATCTCCTGGGCCTGGTTCCCATGGCGCTCGGTCTCTATGCCGGCAACAAGGTGCATCTCGATATGACCAGCGAGGGCATGTTGCGGGTGGTCGGCGCGCTGTTGATGCTGAGCGGCTTGATGCTGTTCTTGAAAGTCGCGACCTGAACCCCGCGCGGGGAGAAGACCATGACACGCAAGTCGATCACAAGCGCAGCGGTGATGTTTCTTGCCGCGGCGGCGGCGCTTTACCCGCCCGGCGCAACGGCCGAGAAACCGTACGCCTTCTACGTGCTCAATCAGAGAACCATCGGCCTCACGGCGCAATACTGGAATCCGATCCTCACGTACGTGAGCCGCAAAAGCGGAGTTCCGCTCGAACTGAAGCTCGCCAAAACCGCGCAGGAAGGCAACGCAAACGCAGAAGCCGGCAAGTACGACTTTCTCTATACCAACCACTTCTTCACTCCAGAACGCGATCGCCTGCGCTACAAGGTTATCGCGCGGCCCGCCGGTCCGGGTATCCGATCGCAGATCGTGGTGCCGCTCGATTCGCCAATCAAGACACTGCAGGACCTGGAGGGCAAGGAGGTCGCGTTCGTGTCGCCGGATGGCTTCACCGGTTACTGGCTGCCGATGGATGCCTTGCTCAGGGCGAACGTGCATATCAAAGTCAGCTTCACCGGCAACCAGGAAGCCTCGTCGGCCCAATTGAAGGTCAATAAGATTGCCGCGGCCGGCGTAAACAGCTCGGTCATGGCGCGCTACGGCCGCCGCGAATCGTTCGAGTACCGCGCGCTCTGGACCTCGGAGGTCTACCAGGACCTGTGCATCATGGCCAACCCGAAGACGGCGGCAGACAAAGTGGCGGCGGTGCGGGCCGGCTTGATCGCCATGGTGAAGGATCCCGAAGGGCGCAAGGTATTGCAGGCCGGTGCCGACCTGCTAAAGAGCAATAGCGAGCTTGGTTTCGTCTCGGCTAACGACCGTGACTACGACAACTACCGCAGATTCTTCAAGACGAGCAAGGTTCCACAGGTTAAATAGCCCGGCTCGGAGCTCCGGGCGGCGACCATGAAAAACATCCGCGTGTTCCGAATCTGGAAAAACTGGGGGCTCATTTCGCGCCTGATGCTTGCCGTGGGCGTCGCCATCATCGCCGGCGGCGGCGTGCAGACAGCGCTGCTCCTCGCCGAGGGCGCGGCCGAGCATGCTGCCCGCCTGCTGCGCGAGCAGACGGAGACTCTCGCCTTCCTCGCGCCACTGGTCGCCGACCAGGCGCTGGTTGGCGATTACGAGGCGGTCAGCCAGCTGCTGAAACAGCAGGTCAAACGAGCGCAGGTCGACCGCTTTGAATGGACCGACCGGGAGGGCAAGACGATCGCCGCGGAGGATCAATCGGCTGCCCCGGAAAGACCGGCGTGGTTCGCGCACCTTGTCAACATTGAGCACGGCAAACACAGCGTCGATGTCACGGCCGGCGGCGTGAACTACGGCAAGCTCAGCTCCATGATGACGCCGGTCTACGCCGAAAACCGCCTCTGGCAACAGTTCGTCAAGCAATTGCAGATCGTGGGCGTAACGCTGTTCCTGATGTTGCAATTCATCTGGCTGATATTCCGCGGCAACCTCGGAACCCTGCGCATGCTAGCCGATGGCGCGGACCGCTTCAGCCAGGGCGAGCATGCGGTGCGCATCGAGCCTGAAGGCGCGCCGGAAGTGGTGCTCGCCGCGGAAGCGTTCAACAACATGGCGAACAACATCGAGAGCCTGATCGCCTCTCTGGGCAAGAGCGAATCGAAGAACAAGCTGCTCGCCACCATCGTCGAGCAGTCGAGCGAGGCCATCTGGACCAAGGACCTCGGCGGCAAGATCACGAGCTGGAACTCGGGCGCGGTCGCCATGTTCGGTTACTCTGCCGTGCAGGTCATCGGACGCGAGCTCGACGTGTGCGAATCGACGCCCGAGCAGGAGCGAGCGCGCGCCCAGCGGCTGCTCGCCGGCGAGAAATTCGCCTATGACGCGCGCGCGCTCACCAGCTCTGGCAGCGCCATCGATGTGCAGGTGGCGGTTGCACCGCTGCTCGACGACGCCAACCACTGCATCGGCAGCATTGCCGTAGCGCGCGATGTGACCCAGCACAAGCGCAGCGAGGAAGCGCTGCGCCTGGCGCGCGAAGCGGCGGAGGCGGCAAACCACGCGAAGAGCTCGTTCCTCGCCCGCATGAGCCACGAGATCCGCACGCCGATGAACGGCGTGCTGGGCATGACGGAGCTCCTGCTCGAGACCGGGCTCACCAGCACGCAACGCAAGTACGCCGAGACGGTGCAGCGCTCGGGCAAGACGCTGCTCGGCATCATCAACGACCTGCTCGACTTCTCCAAGATCGAGGCTGGCAAGCTCGAGCTCGAGAACGTCGAAATGGACCTGCGCCGCACCATGGAAGACATTGTCGATCTCCTCGCCGAGCGCGCGCGCGCAAAGGGACTGGAGCTCGCATGCAGCGTCCCGCCGGATCTCGTCACCCACGTGCGCGGCGATCCGCTGCGCCTTGGCCAGGTGTTCACCAATCTGCTCGGGAACGCCATCAAATTTACCGACCAGGGGTCGGTCGTCATCCGCGTGGCAGGTGTAGAGGAGACGGCGAGCCACGTCACCATGCGCTTTGCGGTAAGCGACACCGGGGTGGGCATCAGTGCCGAGGCGCAATCGCGCATCTTCGAGGAATTTGCGCAAGCCGACGGTTCGACGACGCGCAAGCACGGCGGCTCGGGCCTCGGACTTGCGATCAGCAAGCAGCTGGTCGAGATGATGGGCGGCAGCATTCACGTCGAATCGGTGCTGGGCGGCGGCTCGACGTTCTGGTTTACCGCCGCCTTCGAAAAGCAGGCGGCGCACACTCAGGGCGAGGCGTCCGGCGCGCCGCTCGGACTGCTCACCGGAGCGCGTGCGCTCGTCATGGAGGCAAGCCCGATCAATCGCGGCATCCTGCTCGAGCAGATGGCGAACTGGGGAATGAATACGCGGGTCGCGGAGACGCCCGAGCAGGTGATCGAGTTCCTCGTCGACGCCGCGGCGCGCAGCCTGCCCTACGACATGGCGATCATCGACCTCGGCGCACCGGGCATTGATGCGTTCGATCTCGCGCGCACGATCCGCGCGCGCGCCGACATCGCAAAAGCGCGCCTCGTCATGCTCAGCCGCCGCCATGTCGAGATCACGAGCGCGCGCGAGGCCGGGTTCGACGCCTGCCTGATCAAGCCGGTACGCCAGACAGTGCTTTATGAATGCCTGGTGAATGCCCTGGCGGGCCACGCGCAGGAAGCGGTGGCCTCGGCGCCGGTGCCGGCGCCCGCGAACAGCCGTCCGACAGGCGCGCGCGGCCGCATCCTGCTGGTCGAAGACAACGTCATCAACCAGCAGGTCGCGCTCGGGATACTGCAGATCCAGGGCTATGAGGTCACCGTCACGAACAACGGCAAGGAGGCGCTCGATGCGTGCGGCCAGGCAGACTTCGACCTGATCCTCATGGATTGCCACATGCCGGAGATGGATGGCTTCGAGGCGACCATGGAGATACGCAAGCGCGAGCAATCCTCCACGAGCAAGCGCCTGCCCATCATCGCGTTGACCGCCAACGCGATGGCGCAGGATCGTGAGGAATGCCTGAACGCCGGCATGGATGACCATCTCAGCAAGCCGTTCAGCATGCAGACCATGCACGAGATGCTGGAGCGCTGGATGCCCCGCCACGCGCCTGCGCAGCCGAAGGGCCAGGCGGCCCTGCCCGGCGCCGAGCAAGCCGTGATCGACAGGCAGGTGCTTGACTACCTCGCAACGCTGCGCACAAACGGCAAGCCCGAGCTGCTGGCCCGCACAATCAATCTCTATCTTGTGGAATCGCCTAAGCTCGTCCAAAAGCTGAAGCAGGCGGCGGCCGCCAATGATGCGCCCGAGCTCGCACGCTCGGCGCACTCGCTCAAATCATGCAGCGCGAACGTAGGTGCGCGCTTGCTCAGCCGCTACTGCGGCGACATCGAGGCCTCGGCGCGCCGCGCCGACACCGAGGAGGCGCGCAAGATGGTCGCCAAGGTCGAGACCGAATACAGTCGCGTGCAGTCCGCGCTGAGCGCGGAGTTCGAGCTGCTCGCCGCCGGCAAGGCATAGGAGGACGTCGCAATGAGCAAAATAATCGCCGTCGCCCTTGGCCTGTTTGCAGCCGCCTGCGCCTGGGGCGAGGAATGGCCGGCGAAGCCGGTGCGCTTCATCGTGCCTTATCCGCCGGGCGGCGGCACCGACGTCATCGCGCGCATCCTGCAGCAGCCGCTGTCGGACGCGCTCGGCCACCCCGTGGTGATCGAGAACCGCGGCGGCGCGGGCGGCGCGCTCGGCACCGAGGCGGTCGCGAAATCCGCCCCCGACGGCTATACGTTCCTCTTCACGCTGTCGTCGCACACCATCAATCCGCTGCTCTACAAGCTCAACTTCGACGTCGAGCATGACTTCGCATCGGTAAGCCTCATTGTGAGCGTGCCGCAGCTTATCGCCGCCAACCCCGGCGCACCCATCGAGAGCATGCGCGATATCGTCACCCTGGCGAAGGAGCACCCGGGCAAGGTGTTTTTCGCCTCGGTCGGCAACGGCACGCCGTCGCATATCGCCGGCGAGCTCCTGAAGCTGCGGACCGCCATCGACATCGTCCATGTGCCTTACAAGGGTGGCGGACCGGCGCTCGCCGACGCGCTCGGCGGCCAGGTGCCGCTGCTTATCGTCAGCATGCCGGCGGCGATGGCGCACGTGCGCGCCGGCAGGCTGCGCGCGCTTGCCGTCACCACGATCCGTCGCAGTCCCGGTGCCCCCGACATCCCCACCGTGGCCGAAGCTCTGAAGATTCCGGACTACGAGGTCGATTCCTGGTACGCGATGTTCGCTCCGGCGAAAACGCCGCCGTCCATTGTCGCCCGCATGCATGCCGCGATCGTGAGTGCCATCCAGGTGCCGACGGTGAGGCAGAAACTGCTCGAGCAAGGCGGCGACCCGGTCGGCTCCACACCGGAGGAGCTCGACCGCGTGGTCAAGGCCGAGCTGCGCAAGTGGGCCGAAGTCATCCGCGAGGCGCACATCAAGGTCGACTGACGCCCCGGCGGAGTTTCTAGAACAGAAGTCCGGTTTCGACGATAAATCGTGCCTGGGTGGTGGAGTCGCCATTGCCGAATCCACGCCCGGAGGCGATGTGCCTCGCCTTCACCAAAGACGGCTCGGCGCGCACGAAAAAGCGCCGCCGCTGATACGTAGGTGTGAGCGCAAACGACACCGCCCCGCTACCCGGACCGTAAAGCAGGTCC